>CAKUEV010000263.1 GCA_934646845.1 uncultured Slackia sp. | reverse complement strand
CGCCGGCGTCGGTCGCCTTCGTCATAACGCCGCGCGCAAAACGCTCGACGTTGATCTGGTGGCAAATGCCCGATCCGGGAGGAACGATGCGTACATTCTGAAACGACGACTGAGCCCACTTCAAGAAGCGATAGCGCTCGCCGTTGCGCTTGAATTCCATGTCCATGTTCTTCTCAAGAGCATCGGCGCAGCAAGCCGCATCGGCGATCACCGAATGGTCAATCACCAAATCGAGCGGAATTTGCGGATTGATGCGCGCGGGGTCGGCGCCCAAATCGCGTGCGGCTTCACGCATCACGGCCAAGTCAACGAACACCGGCACGCCGGTGAAATCTTGCAGCAAAACGCGAGCAGGCATGTATTCAATTTCGCCGCCCTGAACGCCCTGCGTGCCGGCGTCAACAATACGCTTCGCATAAAGCTCGCGCGCGTCGGCATCGTCGACATTGCGCAGCACGTTTTCAAGCAGAATGCGCAACGAATGCGGCAGCGCCTCGGCCCCTTCAACATGCGACGTGTCGCATACCTCGAAATCGTTGTCCCCCACATGCAAGGTTTGCGTCTGAACGCTCATTGGCAACACACCCATTCATCAAACAACTTTGCCGCACATGCGCGGCCCCTTTGAAAGCAAATGCGCGAGCCGCAATACGACCCGCGCATCATAAGGACTAACCTACAACGCGGCAATGAGCGCGTCGGTGAATTCCGTGCACGAGCACGCAGGTTTCGAGCTGCCCGTGACCTTGCGAATGTCGCCCGTCAAATGCTCGCCTTCCGCATACACCTTGGCGATAGCGGCACGAATCTTCTGGGCGACCTCGGGCTCGCCAATGTAATCGAGCATCATGGCCGCAGAAAGAATTTGCGCCGTAGGGTTGCAGATATTCTTGCCCGCAATATCGGGCGCGCTGCCGTGAACGGCCTCGAACACAGCGTAATCGTCGCCGATATTCGCACCCGGAGCAATGCCCAGGCCACCCACAAGTCCGGCGCACAAGTCGCTCGCGATGTCGCCATACAAGTTCGGGAACACGATGACATCGAACTGGCTGGGGTCGGTAACCAAGTTCATGCAGAACGCGTCGATGATGCGGTCGTCAAACGCAATACGTCCTTCGTAATCGGCCGCGACCTTGCGCGCTTCTTTCAGGAACAGACCGTCGGAGAACTTCATGATGTTCGCCTTGTGCGCGGCGGTCACCTTTTCGCGGCCATGCTTTTCAGCGTAGTCGAACGCGAAGCGAACAATGCGGTCGGAACCGGTAATCGAAATCGGCTTAATGGAAATGCCCGAATCGGGACGAATCACGCCCGCGCCTTCAGCAGCACAAAAATCGATGAGACGCTTCGCTTCGGGCGTGCCCTCTTCGAATTCGATGCCGGCATAGAGGTCTTCAGAGTTCTCGCGAACAATAACGAGATCGACATCCTCGTAACGCCCGCCCGCACCAGGAATCGAAAGCACCGGGCGAAGGTTCACATACAAATCGAGCGATTTACGAAGCGCCACGTTCACGCTGCGGAAGCCCGTGCCCACGGGGGTAGTAATAGGACCCTTGATGGCGACTTTGTTGCGCTTCACGGCCTCGATAGTCGATTCCGGCAGCGGAGAGCCACCGGTCTTTTCCATAACAGCAGCGCCAGCTTCGGCAACTTCCCATTCGATATCGACGCCAGCCGCCTCAACAACGCGTTGCATAGCGGCAGAGGTCTCAATTCCGATGCCATCACCTGGGATGAGCGTAATAGTGTGCTTTGCCACGATGAACACCTTTCCACTATCGCGCGGCCGCAAGAACAACGGCGGGCGCATAATTCACGCTTCACAAGTCTCGCCATCATACCATGCCTTTGTTACGCGTCGATTAATTGCACTGAGCCGTCGATGAGCGGCACGCAGGAGCCATGCAAACCATTTTGGATTGCCGTTTAAGAAGGGGCTCCAAAAACAAACGAGACACCCCGAAGGATGTCTCGTTGGCATTTACGAAAGGTTCTCAACAATTTGAGCGGCACGCTTCTTCAGCACGCCCCTACCGCTTTTGGCATCGAAAGCCATGCGGGATTTCAGTTCCTCGGCGACCTCATCGGCAAGCTTGCCCTCGGAGAACGCGATAACGGCGACGAGCATTTCCTGGAATTCAACGTCACCGTGATAGCACTGGATGGCTTCGTCGATAAGCGGCCAAACCTTCTGGCTGCGGTTTTCGGTGGTGGCGCCCAGGCGACACAGGAATCGCATAGCGGCCAAATGGAGCGGACCCGAGTCTTCATCAAACAGCGCGCTCTCAGCACCAGGAATCGCCTTGTCGCACAGGCGAGATTCAACGCCAACGATGCTCGTAAGAATATCGAGGCACTCCCAACGGGTCTGCGCTTCGGGACGGTTAAGCGCATCGACAAACACATTCGAATACTCGGCCAATGCCTCGGGCTTCATAGATGCGGCGACCGAAAGCGTCGAAGCAGCCGCTTGCCTTTTGCGACGAGAAGAGCCCTCAAGGTCGGCGATAAGGGTATTCAGCGCCTCAGGCGTTTCGAGGGCAACTTGAGCGTAAAGGGCACGCTGTTCCTTGATAGAGGAATCGGCCATAGAGATATCAACTCTTTCCTGGTAATGAGATGGGCGCAATAACGCCAGAATGAATACGCTCATATGATACAGCGCAACTCACGTATCCCGAAAAACCACCCAACAAGAAACATAAACCTAAATGCTCGTAGCATTTTACAGGTTTAAAGAAGGCGGCTGGGCGAGCACAAGCCGGCCGGTTGCAGCTCCCAAGAGCAATCCGCCCGACGGGCCCGCTTTTCCGTCTTGGGGCAAACAAAAAGAGGGG
>CAKUEV010000262.1 GCA_934646845.1 uncultured Slackia sp. | reverse complement strand
GATCCTTGCATTCAGGGCGGCGAGCCTGCCGTCGGCTATGCTTCGTCGGTTGCCGTGGGTCCCGAAAGCGCGCATGTGCGCGTCCCCATCGTGCCCGTCGCAGAGCCTGTGCCGGAACCTCTTCTTAACGCGAATGGCGAAAGCGGCTCTTCGGACGCGTCGATGGATGCGCCTTCGTCGGCTCGCTCGCTTGCGGGCGACGATTTCTCTTCGGCTGAGAGCGCGTCTGAATGCGCAAGGGAAGAATCCGCCGAGCCCGCTCCGGTGCATGCTGAAGGCAATCACGGCGCGGAAGACGCGCAGACGTCGATTGAAGATTCCTCGAGCACGTTTGCGAGCGCCTTTGGTGCCGTGGAAAGTGAATACGACAAACCCGTCGACGGCTTCAATGGGCCGGCTGACGATTTCGACATGGGTGACGATGCGCCCGAAGGCTCGCGCGGCGTGAAAGGAGGCGATGCACGATGAAGAAGATTTGGCAGCTGTTTGTGGGCGATTTGAAGCGCCTGCGCTCGAACGTGGTTACGGGCATCATCGTGCTGGGCCTCATCGCTCTGCCATCGATTTTCTCGTGGTACAACATGATTGCCGCGTGGGATGTTTTCGGCAATACGGGCAACCTGAAAATCGCCGTGGCGAGCGTTGACGAGGGCTATGAAAGCGATCTGGTCCCCGTGAAAATCAACGTTGGCGAGCAAGTGATTTCGTCGCTTCGAGCGAACAATCAAATCAAGTGGGTATTCACCGATAAGGAAGACGCCATCGATGGCGCCAAGTCGGGCAAGTATTATGCGGCGGTGGTAATTCCCGAAAGCTTTAGCCGCGACATGATGACGTTTTATTCCGATGATGCGAAGCACGCGAAAATCATCTACTACTCCAACGAGAAGAAGAACGCCATTTCGCCAAAGGTGACCGACCAAGGCGCCGATGCCATTTCGGTGCAGGTGAACCAGGTGTTCACCCAAACGCTTTCCGATACGGCGCTGAGCTTGGCGCAGGGGCTTGTGACCTACGCCGATAATGCCGACGTCGATGGCCACATCGGTGAGCTGGCCAACCACGTGGGGTCGCTTTCGTCCCAAATGACGAAGGCCTCTTCGGTGCTGCGCACGTATTCCACGGTGCTCACGTCTTCGCAGGACCTCATTACAAGCTCTGCGGGCCTTCTGTCTTCGGCGAAGGGGTCGGCGGAAGAAGTCGCCGGCCAGGTGGGCGATGCGAAGGCGTCGGCCACGACGATTGCCGACGCCATGGACGCCTCGACCGATTCGCTTGCCAGCGCGATTGATGCGAGCGTGGCGAGCTTCGACGGTGTGTCGGCTGCGGTAGACGACGCGTTCGCGACGGCGCACGATGGCCGCGAAACGGTCTCGCAGTCGCTCACTACGAGCGCCGATGGCCTGGCCGATCAGGCAGCGAATTACGCCCAGCTGGCCGATTCCCTTGACGCGCTCGCCAAAGACATGCCCGATGGCAGCTCTGTTGAGCTTACGCAAATGGCGAGCACCCTGCGTGCTGTGAGCACGACCATGGAACGCCTCTCTCGTCAGCTCGGTACCACGGCGGGCGATTTGGAATACGGCATTTCTGGCGCCGAGGTTGCGCGCAACGATATCGACGCGCAAATCGCCGAGGCCAAACAGCAGGTGCAAGACGCGAAGAATCAGTACAACAACGACGTGAAGCCGCACCTCGACAACCTCGTGGGCGCGGTGACCGACGCGACGTCGCTGCTTTCGTCGAGCGCTTCGAAGCTTGACGATGCGGCGGGCGCGCTTACGGGTTCGGCCGGCGCGGTTTCCGAAAAGCTCGGCGATGCCAAGTCGAAACTTGACAGCTCCGCCGACGAACTCGACGAATCGGCCAAGAAGCTCGACGATTTGTCGTCGAACATGAAAGATGCCCTCGCGAGTGGCGATACCGAGCTGCTTCGCGAAGTGCTCGGCGGCGATGCGAGCGAACTCGCTACAGCGATGTCGGCGCCCGTCGAGCTCGATCGCCACGCGTTGTTCCCCGTTGAGAATTTTGGCTCGGCCATGTCTCCGCTTTACACCACGCTTGCGTTGTGGATTGGCGCGCTGCTCATCATGGTCACCATCCGACCCACTCCCTCGCGCCGTATCGAAGAAGAACTCGGGGGCATTTCGCTTCCGCAGCAATTCTTGGGGCGTTTTGGCATCGTGTCGCTTCTCTCGCTTGCTCAGAGCACTGTGCTTGCGCTTGGCAATATGTTCTTCTTGGGCGTGCAGGTCGAAAACCCGCTGTTGTACTTGCTTGTATATTGGATTGGCGGCCAAGTTTTCGCGTTCATCATTTACACGCTCGTGGTGTCGTTCGCGAATTTGGGCAAGGCCATCGCGGTCATTCTTCTTATCGTGCAGGTTGCGGGCGGCGGCGGCGCGTATCCGCTGGCCATTTTGCCGCAATTCTTCCAAGATGTGAGCGTATGGTTGCCGGCTACGCATGTGATCAATGCCATGCGCGCGGCGATGTTCGGCGTGTATCAGGGCGATTTCTGGATAGAAATCGGGTGCGTGCTGCTCTATGTGGTGCCGTTTGCGCTGCTTGGTTTGGTGCTGCGCAATCCCACCATGAAGTTTGTTAACTGGTTCGTGGAGCAAGTGGAGAAGTCTAAAGTCGTATAGCGAATTGGGAGGGGCTCCGGCCCCTCTCGCTGTCTTTTGTGTGGCTCGCGTTGTGCGTGGCGCGCAACGCGGTAGTATTGCGCGCATGAATAAGAGCGAGAACATCCAAACGAATCGGGCGGAAAACGGCGGCCTGCCGCCTCGACAACGTCATATGGTGCTCGGCATTATGATGGCGGGCACAACAGCGGCGTGCATTTCTCAGTCGATG
>CAKUEV010000261.1 GCA_934646845.1 uncultured Slackia sp. | reverse complement strand
GTAAGTCGCTGCATTTGCATGCCCGGCCACAGCACCACTTTCACCAGCGGGTTTTCAGGATGGCTGCCCGCCCACTTCACCGTGATTTCGTAGCTAATGCCAGCAATTACGGGCATGAGCAGAATGCGGGCCACAATAACGAGCGCCAACTTTGCGGGGCCATCGGGCACGCCCCATGCGGCGATGAGGCCGTTAAGCGGCGTAATGGTGTACACGAAAATCGCGATGATCATGACCATAATCAGAAACGCCGTGCCACAGCGCACGTGCAAACGCGGGAAGCTGCGCGCATTTTCGGGCGTGAGCGGCAAACCATGCTCGTAGCAATGAATGGTTTTATGCTCGGCACCGTGATAGCTGAACATGCGCTTGATGTCTTGCATGCGGCCAATAAGCCAGATGTAGAACACGAAAACGACGATGCGCACAATGCCGTCAACGACGTTCCAAAGAAGCGTTTTGTCATCGTACTCGCCAACGAGCACGTTCGCGATGAACGCAGGCGCGATGATGAACAAGCCGACGCCCAAAAGCAGGCCAAGCGCCATCGAGATAGCCATTTCGCGCTTGCCAAAACCGCCGTCGTCCCCGTCGCAAGCCTCGGCCGCGCTGGGCTCGACCGAATCGAGCTCGACCGTGCCGGGTTCAGCCGCGCCGGACTCAGCCACGTTAGGCTCGGCGGCATTTGACTCGGCGGCATTGGACTCGACAACAATATCCAAGGAGCGCTGCGCGCCCAAAGCGTCAATCGCTTCGTCGGGATTGCCGAAATCATTTTTCCATGAGAAGCCGTCGGCGGCATCCGCAGCTTTTTCGCTGGCCAAAACCACAGGAGGTTCTGTCGTGGACTCCTTTGCATAATCCTCGGTTTTATCTCCACCCAAGCTTTCGCAAGCGCGGGAATCAGCCGCGTCGAAGGCACCATGCTCTTCATGGCTCGCACGCTTTTCTTCATCGGAGCTTTCGCAAAAGCGCAGATGCCTATCAACGGGCTCGGCGCAAGAAACGTTCTCGGTCGAAGCGCTTTTCTTCGAAATGGCCCCGTTCGCGTTCGCCTCTTCAGCTTTCTCCGGGAATTCCTCCTCGTCGCCATACGCATGCATCGCGGCAATTTCGAGCGCCTTATAGCCCAAAATCAAGCTTTCCACAAACGCGCGGCAGCCACGCACGACGGGCCAATACAGCCATTTGTTCTTCGCCTTGCCGCTGGCCAAGTCGTGCTCTTCAATATAGATATTGCCCGACGGCTCGCGCACGGCAGCCGCCCAATTGAAGCGGCCGCGCATCATGACGCCCTCGATAAGCGCCTGACCGCCCACGTGCGTTTTGTTCGCACCGTCTTCAGCAAACGCGCGCTTCACGGCGCTGCGCTCGCGGGAGGCCTGACCGCTTTCGTTTTTCGTGGCCACGCCGAGCATTTCCTGGTCGGCTTCATTTTCTTTCGGCATGCATTCAGTTTCGTTAGACACGCTTGGAGCTTTCTTCTTGACTCATGGCACGGGCGAGCGGCGACTCCTCTGGCTCGCCCAAATCGCCCAAATCGCCTGCCTCATCGTAGGGCATAATTTTACGACCAGCCGCGAACAAAAATAGGGCAAAGGAACAATCCTCTGCCCTATTTCGCATCAAAACGCTGCACTATTCGCGTACTGCTTTGGGGTACGGATTTCCGCAGGTCATTTTACCTTCGGGGCATACACCGCGCACGCACGGCGCTCCCGCGTCGGCGAAAACGAACGGAGCCGTGGGGCGCGCGAGTTCCAGCATACGATGCGCCAGCTCGCGAATCTCCCACTGCGCACGGTTGCAGCAACGCAAGCTGAAGAAATGCAACAACTCACGCACGTTCATGGTAACCACGATTTTGCTTTCGGCGGCATTCGGCAGCAGATAACGAGCATCTTCGGCAGGCACGCCAGCATCGAGCAGCTTTTTATAGGCCGACGTGGCCGCTTCAATGGCCTCGTCGAAAACGGCATTCGCTTCCTCGTTGGCACGTACGCTTTCGGGCTTTACCACCGAAACGCCCTCTTTGAATTTGACGTAACGCTGCGACTGCTGATTAAAGCTCGCCAGACGGTGACGAACCAGTTGGTGAGTAAGCGCGCGCGAAACGCCATCGATGGCAAACGTATAGCTCACGTGCTCAAGCGTCGAGAAGTGTCCGCTGGCCATGATGGTGGAAAGCACGCTGCGCATCCGCTCTTCCGACATCGTCTCCATGAGCTCGGCCGCACCAACGGGCGCATAGCACAAACGGGCGGCCGTCGCGATGGCGCGCTCAGGATCGGGCGTGTGGTACAACAGTTCAACGTGCATAATCGTCCCCCTTCTGGTAAGCGATTCAACTTTAATCTATCGGTAAAAAAATATGCCCCGCGCCAGCGCGCAGGGCATAAAGAAAACAAGGGAACGGTGTTTTATGGCTCGAGGGTTATGCCCTGTTTAGCCAAATATTCTTCCCACTTCCTGAACGATTCGGCGGAAATACCATGCTCAATTTGGCACGCCTCGTAATTGGCGGTTTCGGAATCGATGCCAATCGCCTCGGTCATAAAGCGGAACAACAAATTATGACGGCGCCAAATCGTGGAACCGTACTCGTAGCCCTCTTCGGTAAGCGTGATGTCGCCATAATAGGGCTGCACGGCGTAGCCTTTTTCTTTGAGGTTCGTAACGGCCTTCGAGACCGACGCCTTGGAAACGTTGAGTTTCCAAGCCACATCAACCGCACGAATGGGAGCGTTGGGGCCACCCGCCAAGTCGACGATTGCCTCCAAATAATCCTCGAGCGAATGGCTCAAAGGCTCCCTGTCGCGAGATTCGAGCATGGTGCCCATTTGGGATTCTGACATACATGCCTCCTTGAATAGCGCATGCGCGCATGACCTTCCTGC
>CAKUEV010000260.1 GCA_934646845.1 uncultured Slackia sp. | reverse complement strand
GGGTATCCACCGGCTACTCGTATCTCAACTCGCACTCCCCCAACTTCGATGGTCCATCCTTGCCGCAATTCGAAACCGCCCAGCAAATCGCCTTCGCCATGCGCAAATCGGGCTCTTTGAAATGGTTGCCCGGATTGCTTTCGAAAACAGTCTTGACGCCACGCGCCTCAAAAGCGGCAACAACGCGCTGTGTGCCGTCGGTCACGCCGCGCAAAAGGCGGCTCGGTGTGCGCGCCTCCTTCGAACCAAGCGAGAAGTACGCGCATCGCGGCGGACGAACGAGCTTGCCAGCCTCAACGTATTCCGCAAAGCCCGGATACCACATCGAGCCCGACGCACTCGCGACGGCATCAAATAAATCGGTTTGAAACGGCGCCCAGATTGCGAACAGCCCCGCAAGCGAATAGCCAACGATGCAACGATGGTTCGGCCGCGCGCCAAGCTGTTCTTCCGTCTTCTGCACGATCTCCGAAAGCATTTCAAGCTGGCGCTCCGCGTGGCCCGCAAACGGCGCGTCATCGGCAAAAATGCCTGGGCATTCCCATGGCGTAAGCATGTCGTTCCATTGGGAAACATGAATCGCGACCAGCACAAACGGCGGACATCCCAATTCCGCGCACCGCTTCAACACGGCGTCGCTTTCGTCTTGGATTTCGTGCATATACACAAACGGCACGTGAGATTCGGCGGCGTCGCGCCCGAGGCTCACGTCGTCAAAAGCCGCGCTGGCCTCATCGCCAAAGGTCGCAACCGTTACGCGCTCGCCCGCTATGTCCAACGTCGTTTTCATACCCTGCATGATAGCCCATTCGAAGCTCAACCTCACGAGCGCTCCCTAGGGCAAGCGAGAGACTTCTTCTTCCTATCCCCTTTTAGCCTTTTCCCCAGCCTTGTCGTAGCCCGACTTCCCTTCCTTCGTCGACCTCGCCCTTTTCGGCGCATAGTCCCGCTCGTAGCCAGGCACGTCCATGCTCGATATCGCCCACAAATAAAGACTCGCCACACTGCCATAGGGGCTGTAGCGGCGGCGATATCGCTCAAACATCTCGCGCGTCACTTTGCGATGGTGGTACACCATGCGCATGCCGCGATGGATCGCCAAATCGCCGTAGCTCAAAATATCGGGGCGACCCAGGCAAAAGAGCAGCAGCATTTCGGCGGTCCAAACCCCAACGCCTTCGAGCGAGGAAAGCGCCGCGATGGCTTCGGCGTCGTTCATCTTGCGCACCGCATCCAAATCGAATTGCCCCGAAGCGACTTTTTCGGCACAACTTTTCATGTAGCGCGCCTTCGTGAACGTGATGCCGCACGACTGCAGCTCTTCTTCGGCTGCGGCGCGCACGGCAGCAGGTGTCACCTCGCCCAAGCGCTCCCGCATGCGATTCCATATGGTCGCCTGAGCTGCGGTCGAGATTTGTTGACCGACAATCTGATGCACGATCGCCGAGAACAAATCGTCCTCGTCCATTTCCCGGCGCACAACGCCCACCGCATCGATCGCGGCACCAAGCTTTTTGTCTTTCGCCTTGAGGTATTCAATGGCGTCGGTGCCATATTCGAAATAGCGCGTCAACGGAGCACCTCCTTGCAGCTTGGGGAATGCGGGCTTGGAAGGAATCCCTTTGGAGCCGAATTCCTGCCGAGCACTATCGAGTCTCAACCAGGTCCTACCGTGCCCCACCGGGTTCTCTATCAGGCCTCGCTGGGCCCCAACCAAGGTCCTGCTGGGCCTTTACCAGATCTTTGCTGGGTCCCTAATGGGTTTCTACTGGGCCTCATCAGGCCACATCGAAACGCCGATTTAAGCCCTATGAACCTTCGTTGAGCCTCTTTCACGAAACGTCCCTCTGGAGTCCCTGCCGAAGTCCCTTGTCGAAGTGTCTATCGAGGTTCCAGCATCGCCACCATTGAAGACGCTCCGCCCAAGCGATCCCCTGCGAGCTTAAGCGGGCAGAAACCTACAGCTCGATGCGGCCAAACTTCGCAAGCAGCTCGCTTGCCGCGGTGCACGACGGGCAGTTGCAGTACTTCGCGCCGGCTTCCTTGCGCTTGAGCTGCTCAGCGAGCATCGCCGCAGCGGCCTCTTCGCCCATGAGCTGCTTGGCGGGGCCTTCGGCAAATGCAATCACGCCGTCGATGGTCGTGGGGCGGCCTTCGAGCACGTCAAGCAGCTTGTCGGTAGCGGCCTTGACCGCCTCATCGCCCGCATCCGCCGCGACGGCAGCCCTCCACGCAGCTGCTGCGTCTTTGGTGACCTGCGTGCTTGCATCGTTGGTCGCGAGCACTTCGGCGCGTTCGGCCACGTAATCGAACAATTCCTTATCCATGGGATAGCCCCTTTCTTCGGCGTTCATTACGCTTTGCATGATAGTGCTTGCATGTCGGCTCTTCGACGAGGGACCAGCAACGACAAAAGCACGTCATCTTTGCGACGCAGGAATGCGACAGCGCGGCAGCGCGACAACGTGTCAATGTTCCGATACGCTGGCTAACGCCGCAACAACGCCTCGATGCGGCAGCGCGTCGTTGCAACAACACGGCAGCGCAATACGGCATTTCGGCAATGGACCATTGCGACAATGCGGCCTACGGCAACGCCGCCTGCGATCACCCCACCCCACGCATCCCGCATGCCGCACGGAATAGCGCCCATTCGCCGTGGAAATAGTCGCGCCGCTCATACGCATTCCCATATAGTTCATGCGCATTCCCGCACCCCATACCGCATGGGTCGTACGCATTCCAATATGTTTCCATACCTCATGAGCCATGCGCATTCCCATATGGTTCCACACCACATGGGTCATGCGTATTCCCATACGCTTCCATACCGCATGGGTCGTACGCATTCTCACATACTCCCATACCGCATGGACCAAACCGCGCATCCACCTGGCAGCA
>CAKUEV010000259.1 GCA_934646845.1 uncultured Slackia sp. | reverse complement strand
CCCCGCGCCGAGGCAAGAAAAAAGCGCCGCCCTTTCGAGCGACGCTTTCCATAAGTCTCCGTAGAGGGTTATTGACCCAAATCGGGATGGAGCAAAGAGGGAGCAGCGCCCAGAAGCAAACGAGTGTAATCGTCCTTCGGGTTGTTGAACACCTCGGCGGCGGTGCCGCGTTCAACCGCTTTACCCTTGTTCATGACGATGATGTTATCAGAAATATAACGCACCGTCTGAATGTCGTGGCTGATGAACACCATCGAAAGGCCCAGCTCTTTCTTCAGGTCGGTGAGCAGATTCAGAATCTGCGCACGAACCGAAACGTCGAGAGCCGAAGTGGGCTCGTCGGCGATGATGGCGTCAGGCTTCAGCGACAGAGCGCGGGCAATAGCAACGCGCTGACGCTGACCGCCAGACATCTGGCCAGGCAAAGCCTCAAGAACGGAGCTCGGCAGACCGACCATTTCGATAAGCTCTTTAATACGCGCCTCGCGTTCAGCCTTCGTACCCACGTTGTGAACGATCATGGGGTCGAGCAGCTGATCGTGAACGGTCATGCGGGCATTCAGCGCCGTGGCAGGATCCTGGAAGACAACCGAAATAACGCGGCCGATGGTCTTGCGCATATCAGCCGTGCGCTTCGTGACGTCGACGCCCTTGAAGTACACCTTGCCAGACGTAGGAGCCTGCAAGCCGCACATAACATTCGCCGTAGTGGACTTGCCGCAGCCAGACTCGCCGACAATACCGATGGTTTCGCCAGGCATGAGCTTAATGGTGAGCCCATCAACGGCGGTTACCTTATTGGGATGCAGAATGGAGCCCGTGCGCGTATTAAACACTACACGAATATCATTGAGAAAGATGATAGGCGTCTGCTCTTTCGCATTCGCGGTTTCGGTCATTACTGCTCACCTCCGTACGGCGTAAGTCCAAGGCGCTTCATTTCTTCATCAGGCAGCTCGGCGTACCAATGGTTCGACGTGCCGTCGTGCTTGAGAATCGGTCGAACGTCCGAATGCAGGTCGGGATGGCTCGAGCGAGGAGCGAAACGGTCGCCCTTCGGGAAGTCTTTCGGCGAAGGAACGGAGCCGGGAACCTGATGGAGGCGACCCGAACCGGCCTCGATCGAAAGCACGGAGCCCAGAAGGCCACGGGTGTACTCGTGGATCGGGTTGGTGAGGATATCGTTCACCGAACCCTGCTCGACAACCTGGCCCGCATACATAACGGTAATGGAGTTCGCGACCTGAGCGACGAGCGCCAAGTCGTGGCTCACGAATACCATTGCGAAACCGAGTTCCTTCTGCAGGCGCTTCAGCAGATCGACGACCTGCTTCTGAACAGTAACGTCAAGAGCGGTGGTGGGCTCGTCGGCGATAACGACCTTCGGGTCGCGAGTCAACGCCATAGCGATAAGCACGCGCTGGCGCTGGCCGCCAGAAAGCTCATGCGGATAGGAATCGAGCGTACGCTTCGGATCCAGGCCAACGAGCTCAAGCAGCTCCTCGGCAGAGCGGGTGCCGCCGCGCTTGGTGAGCTGCTTCATCTGGGTCTTGATGAGCATCGAGGGGTTCAGCGAAGAGAGCGCGTCCTGATAAATCATGGCGATTTCGCGGCCGCGAAGCTGATTCTTTTCCTTCTCGGACATTGCGAGCAGGTTCTTGCCCTGATACAGAATCTCGCCAGACACCTGCGCCTTGGGGTCGAGCAGGCCCATGATGGTGAGGGACGTGATCGACTTGCCGCAGCCCGATTCGCCGACCAGGCCCATGGTCTGATGCGGGCGAACCTTGAAGCTCACGTTGTCGACGACGTTCACATCGCCATGGCGCGGGAACTTGATGCAGAGGTTCTTCACTTCAAGAATAGGCTCTGCGGTAATGTTCGATGCAGCACGGTCAGTACGCTGGTTCTCGACGATCTTAAGCTGGGCCAAGCGCTCCTCCAAAGAGGCGGCCTGGGCCTGGTACGCGAGCACGGGGTTGGCAACGAGGCGGTCAGCCTCGCGGTCGCTGTTCAGGTCGGAGTCGCTCGCCTTGATGGCAGCCTTCGGAGCGGCGGCCATGGCGTCGGTCATGCCTTCGGAAAGAATATTCAGGCACAGAACCGTAATCATGATGGCCAAGCCCGGGAACAACGCCTGCCACCAACGGCCAGCAAGCACGCCAGCACGAGCATCGGCAAGAATGTTGCCCCACGTGGGAGTAGGCTCAGGAATGCCAGCAGAGATGAACGAAAGCGAGGCCTCGAAAACGATGGCGTCTGCCACGAGCACGATGGTAAAGACTAGAACCGGCGCGATGCAGTTACGCACAACGTGCTTCCACAGAATCCACGGGGCACGAGCGCCGGAAACGACAACAGCGCGCACGTAGTCTTTGCCATATTCGCTCACAATGTTCGCACGAACGATACGGGCAATCTGAGGAATGTACAAGAAGCCAATGGCGAAAATCAGCGAAGGCAGATTGTTGCCGAAAACGATGACGAACGTAGCTGCCAAAGCGATACCCGGGAACGACATGATGATGTCGAGAATACGCATGATGACTTCAGAGATCCACTTGCGCGAAACAGCGGCAAGCGAGCCGATGATAGAACCGCACACAAGCGCGAACGCGGTAGCGCCAAGACCGATGGTCAGCGAGTAACGCGCGCCATACATCATGCGCGAAAGAACGTCGCGGCCCTTGTCGTCGGTACCGAAGAGGAATTCCCCATCGGGAGCCTGACGGGCGGTGTAAATCGCCAACGGATCATGCGGCGCAATGAAGTTCGCGAGGCAAGCGACGAGCACGACAGCGACGAGCACGACAAGAGAAATGCGCGCGCCGATGGACATTGCCTTCCAGCGACGGAAGTGCACCTTGCCGGCGCCGTCTTCCATTTTCTTAGTAAGGTTTCCTCGAAGTTGAGCTGCCATGCTACACCGTCCTGATT
>CAKUEV010000258.1 GCA_934646845.1 uncultured Slackia sp. | reverse complement strand
GCGCACGATGGGTCCAAACGTTGCCGACACGATGACGACCTCAACGCCCGCATCGCGCAGCGCGTTCATGGCCGCACGCGCCTTGGGGCGAAAACGCTTCTGACCAGCGATAACCTCGTCGTAGAAATCGCGCAGGTATTCGTCGACCTGCTCTTTAGAGTCGCCCTCGAACGCGGTGAACACCTGGCCGCGAACCCATGCCTCGCTTTGCGGAAGACGCAACTTGTAGGCAGCGCCCCACGCGCCCACCTTCGCCAAAACGCGCTTGCGCAGCAAATCATCGCCGCGCAAATAGCGCACGAGCAATACGGGCGAATTGCCCTGGATGGACGTTCCGTCGAAATCGAACGCGGCAATGGCGTGCTTGCCCGTTGCCTTCGCGCGTCGAGCCGCTGCTGCTGCCGCCGCCACGACCTCATCGTCAACCGCGCACGATTCCCCCGCAATGCCCGTCCGTGCCTCGCGCAGCTTCTTTTCCATACAGAAATTCGCCCCTCATGAGTGCCGGGCAATCGCCCGACTGGCACGGGGCGCACCTTTCGAGGGCGCGCCCCAATAATGATTATTCAGCAAACTGTGAGTTATAGAGTTTAGCATAGGCCCCATTCGCCGCAAGCAGCTCCGCATGAGTTCCTTGTTCCACAATGTCACCTTTTTGCAAAACGAGAATTAAATCGGCATTGCGAATGGTCGACAAGCGATGCGCAATGACGAACGACGTGCGACCGCGCATGAGGTTGTCCATAGCCGCCTGGATGCGCTCCTCGGTGCGCGTGTCGACCGAGCTTGTGGCCTCGTCCAAAATAAGCATGCGGCGGTCGGCCAAAATGGCGCGCGCGATGGTGAGCAGCTGGCGCTGGCCTTGGCTGATGTTGCTCGCGTCCTCGTTGATCACCGTGTCGTAGCCTTCGGGCAGCGTGCGAATGAAATGGTCGGCGAACGCGGCTTTCGCGGCGGCCTCGACTTCAGCATCGGTCGCGTCGAGTCGGCCGTAGCGAATGTTCTCGCGCACGGTGGCGTTATACAGCCAGGTATCTTGCAGCACCATGCCGAATTGCGAGCGCACGTCTTCGCGCGAGAATTCGCGCACATCGTGGCCGCCGATGCGAATGGCGCCGCCATCCACATCGTAGAAACGCATAAGCAACTTCACCATGGTGGTCTTGCCTGCTCCCGTGGGACCGACAAGCGCCACGGTTTGCCCCTCGCCCACACGCGCCGAGAAGTCGCTGATCACCGGATGCTCGGGATCGTAGCCAAAGCGCACATGGTCGAATTCCACGTCGCTCGGAACATCGGCGGCCTTCGCCTTCGGCTGCTCGGGCGCCTCTTCGGGGGCTTCAAGGAATTCGAAGATGCGTTCCGCCGCCGCGGCCATTTGCTGCAGCACGTTTGCGACCTGGGCGAGCTGCGTGATGGGCTGCGTGAAGTTCTTCACATATTGGATGAACGCCTGGATGTCGCCTACCGTGATGCGACCCTGCACGGCGAAAATCGCGCCCGCAATGGCCACCGCCACGTACCCTAAATTGCTCACGAAGCCCATAATGGGCATCATGAGGCCTGAAAGGAACTGCGAGCGCCACGCCGATTGGTAGAGAGCCTCGTTCGTTTCGCGGAAGGTGGCAAGCGCCGCATCTTCCTTGTTGAACGCGCGCACGATGGCCTGGCCCGAGAACGTTTCCTCGATTTGGCCGTTGATTTCGCCGAGCTTCTTCTGCTGCGCGCGGAAGTACTTCTGGCTGCGCTTCACGACGACTTTCACCAAAATGAGCGACAGCGGAATCACCAGCAGCGCGATAAGCGTCATCTCGACATTGATGGAAAGCATCATGACGAGCACGCCAATCATGGTGGTGGCGCCCGTGATGAGCTGCGTCACGCCTTGGTTCAGGCTTTGTCCCAGCGTATCGACGTCGTTGGTGATGCGCGAAAGCACGTCGCCGGTGCTCGTGCGCTCAAAATAGCCCACGGGAAGGCGATCGATTTTCTCGGCGATTTGGCGGCGCAGGCCATAGCACGCGCGCTGCGAGACTGAGGTCATCATCCAGCCTTGCACGAACGAGCACGCCGCGCTCACGCAATACAGCGCCAGCGTGGCGAGCAGAATGGCGCCAACTGCGTCGAAATCAATGCCACCGGTGCCGCCGATTTTGGCGACGATGCCGTCGAATAGCTCGGTGGTCGCTTGCGAAAGCACCTTCGGGCCCACAATATTGAAGGCGGCCGACGCCATGGCGAACACGATGGCCGCAATGAAGGCTACTTTGAATTGCCCCATGAAGCGCACGAGTTTGCCAATGGTGCCCTTGAAGTCTTGCGCTTTCTCGCCGGGCATCATGCGGCCCATGGGGCCATGCCCACCGCGGCGGCGCGGCGATGCCGCCTTCAGCTTTGCCATTTCTTCCTGCTGGCTCATTGCGCGTCACCTCCTTCCAGCTCTTCTTCCGATAGCTGCGAAAGCGCGATTTCGCGATACGGCTCACAGGCGTCCATGAGCTCGGCATGCGTGCCGCACCCTACGACGCGCCCCTCGTCGAGCACGACGATCTGGTCGGCATGGAGCACCGTGGAAATGCGCTGGGCCACGATGATTTGCGTTTTGCCGCCAAGCTGCTCGGTGAGCGCATGGCGCAGCGCGGCGTCGGTTTTGTAGTCGAGCGCGCTGAAGCTGTCGTCGAACAGGAACGCGCGCGCATCGGTGGCAAGCGCGCGGGCACTAGCCAAGCGCTGGCGCTGGCCGCCCGAGACGTTCGTGCCGCCTTGGGAAATTTCGGTTTTGAAGCCCTCGTCCATGTCGTCCACGAAGTCGGCCTGAGCGATTTCCGCGGCGGCGCGCACGCGTTCGGCATTCGGCTCGTCGGAGGCGTAGTCGACGTTTTCCTCAACCGTGCCGCTGAACAGGAAGGTCTTTTGCGGAACGTAGCCCAACTGGCTGCGCAG
>CAKUEV010000257.1 GCA_934646845.1 uncultured Slackia sp. | reverse complement strand
GTTTTTGTATAGCGCGGGGCAATACCCCAAAAAAATGAGCAGCTTCCTCCGCAGTTATCCCTTGCTCTTTTCGGCAAAGCAGAAGAAGGGTATCCTCGTCCACTGTACCGCGAATTCCAGCATCGCCAGCAACCGAACAATCAATCGGCAGTTCAAAAACCACCTTTGCTGGCGCGTATGACTCAGACAGCCGAGGAGCTGACCCATACTTCTTCTTCCATGTCGCATAAATAGTGCATAGACCACTTCCCGCCCGGTCGCTTATGCCAACCATCCCAAAAATTCTCATAAGCGTAGGATTCCTGGGGTCCGAAATGCCTCCAGCAATTGCAACATTACGATCAACGAGAAACGATCCAGCGTTTTCAAAAACAATTTGTTCGTCTTTGACAATTACACGCACAGTACTCTGCCCGCCGTAATAGGCATGCACAAGAGCATTCGCAAGCGCCTCGTGAACAGCATCTTTTACGTCATTCGTAAAACTATGCGAAGCACCATCTTGAGAAACGGACAACGGAGTCAACAGCAATGCATCTATTTTCGGCATTACCGCAAAATAAAAATCAAAAAGGTTTCCACTCCAGTCTCCGCTATTCGAGGTAAGACGGTCATCCCAGCGAGCGTTGCCTGACGATTCATTCCGATAGTCAAGCAAAAAGTACGGAAGATGGCCAACTATTTCATATTCGTGGCCAAAAGCAAGCAGTCCCGCCAACGTTGGGCATAAGCGCCCAGTTCGATCCTTCGCTAGCGCGCCGATTCTATAAAGGAAGTCAGCATCGCTCTCTAGACTCCACGGATGCCCGGGCTTATTACCATTAAAAAGCTGACGGTATGAAGCAATCGTATTCCCATCTAAGGCGGAAATATCAAGTTCTTCAATGGCGCGCCTATCGGCCGCGGGAAGAGCGTCGTATTCGAGTAGGCGCATCTCGGAATCATTGCAGCGCGTGTCAATAACATCTCGACGTACGAACGCAACGAACGACTTCGTTTTCTTGTCATACACACGGACCGGACGCATGTGTCTTTCGGCCCTAGGGACATTGACAACAACCAGGTCAACCCCATAACTGCAATCAATCGAAACCCCATCGGGAAGCATCACATCATTCTCAACACGCTGTGGATTGCGAACGTTTTCCCAAAACTGTCTCATGACAGTACGTGCATCGCCAACTCCCTCGACTTTGAAAACGCCTGGGGATGGCTCGGCTATCCCCAGAACGATTTTCCCTCCTTCCGTATTTGCAAATGCAGAATACGTCTCCCATACGTCATCGGGAAGGCAGACCGAAGCTTCCTTAAATTCAATCGTTTGGCACTCTGCCAAAGATTCCTCTGGACCGAAAAGCATATACGACTTACCCCAATCGAACAAAACCTCTGCTACGCGATATGCACGCGGCCCGTTTCCTCGTCGACCGACACACGGCCTTCGGCAATCAGCTGCACGGCCTGCGGGTACAGCACATGTTCGACTTCGTGGATTTTCGCCTCAAGCACCTCGAGCGTGTCACCTTCCGCGACTTCAACCGCACGCTGCGCAACGATGGGGCCCTTGTCGTAATCTTCGTTGGCGAAATGCACGGTCACGCCTGTCACCTTCACGCCCGCCTCGAAGGCATCGCGAATGGCATGCGCGCCCTTGAACGAAGGCAGCAGCGCGGGGTGCAAATTCAGCACGCGATTCGGGAACGCGCGCAGCATCACCGGAGTCACTTTGCGCATGTAACCAGCCATAACGATATATTCCGCTTCAGCAGCCTTCAACGCTTCGACAATTTGAGCATCGGCGGCTTCCGCATCGGCGTACAGCGTTTTGTTCATCACGAGCACCGGAATGCCCGCAGCCTTCGCGCGCTCGATGCCGTACGCGTCGGGGCGCGAAGAAACCACCTGGACAATTTCCGCATTCAGCGTGCCTGCAGCGATGTCGTCGATGAGCGCCTGCAGGTTCGTGCCCGAGCCCGAAAGCAAAACGCCGATTTTCAAAGGTTGAGTCATATTCAAATCCTTTCCAGATACAAATAAAAGCCGCGCCGCTTGGCGCCTGCAACGTTTCGCCCCTGCCGCGCTCGAACGGGCTTGCGCGGAACCACCTGCGCTCATGCTTGCTCTTCTTTTCAAAATGAAACGCAATCAGGCGAGCACATGGCGAAACCCCGAGAAGGAGAAGCGGTGCCGCAGGAGATTTCGGAGAAACCCCGAACGGCCAGGCACGAACGACAGCCCGCCGTGGTTCGAGTGGCCCCTTCCGGGCGCCTCGTCAGACTGGGCAACGGGGCGAAAACAGAAAGCGGGCCAGGCTTTTCCCGACCCGCTCCTTTGCTTTATTCGGCGTAACGAACCACGCCAGCGCCTTCGACGATTTTGCCAATGACGACCGGCTCTTCGCCCGACTTCGCCAGCTCATCCATCACGGCGTCGACGCGCGCCGCATCAACGATGAGCACCATGCCGATGCCCATGTTGAAGGTCTTGAGCGCCTGCTCCTCGGTAAGGCCGGCGGCCTCGATGCCCATCTTGATGATGGCGGGAACTTCCCATGCATCTTTATTGACCAGGGCGTCCATGGTTTCAGGAAGCGCACGGTTGAGGTTTTCGGTAATGCCGCCGCCCGTGATGTGCGCCAGGGCATGCACGTCGCCCGGCAGATTGCGCAGGCAATTGAGCACGGGCTTCACGTAAATACGGGTGGGGGCGATAAGGGCGTCGCCAAGCGTTTCGCCATTGAGCTCGGCCACGGGAGCCGCGAGCCCTTCGGCGGTTTTGCCCTCAACGAGCACCTTGCGCACGAGCGAATAGCCGTTGGAATGGAAACCGCTCGAACGCAGGCCCACGAGCACGTCGCCTTCCACGACGCCGTCGGGACCGATCATCTTCGGGCGATCGACAACGCCCACGGTGAAGCCCGACAGGTCGTAATCGTCGGGATCCATAACGCCGGGGTG
>CAKUEV010000256.1 GCA_934646845.1 uncultured Slackia sp. | reverse complement strand
ACCATGAGGGCCACAAGCCCCAGCCAAAACGTCGGCGTCGCGGCAAGCACGAAGCAATAGCCTTTTACCAATCGATCGGGCCACCGATCGCGATAGGTGCCCGCGATCACGCCGAGCAGCAGGCCGAGCACGCCGCTTGCGGCCCACGCAATGCCCAAAAGCGCCAACGAGTTCGCTGCACGGTTGGCCAGCACTTCCATCACAGGGGCGTTGAAGCGCAGCGAAGTGCCCCAGTCTCCCCGCAAAACGGAAGCAAGCCAACTCGCGTAGCGCTCAAGCAGCGGCGTGCCCACGCCCCAGTATTGGGCGAGCTGCGCCCGCTTGGCTTCGCTCATCGTCATATAGGCCGCCTGGCCTACGTTCATTTGAACGGGATCGATGGGCGAAGCCGACACGAGCGCGAACACGACGAAGCTCACCGCGAGCATGAGCGCAGCGAAACGAACGATCTGTTCTAGTGCATAACGAACCACGAAATTACGACCAGCTCCACGCATCGACATTATTTACCAAGCTCCAGCCATGGCCATGCGGATGGGGCTTCTGTTTGGCGACGTTAAGGTTAACACGCTTGAAGTACAAGTGGTCCACGTTCGCAAGCCAAACCCACGTCGCGGCGCCCTGCGGCGCAACGCCCTGCTGGGTCGCTTCATCCCACTGGGCCTTCTGGAAAAGCTCGTAGGAATCTTCCACATGCGGCACTGCGAGAGCCTCGTCGAGATACGAGTCGACGTTCTCGTTTTCGTAGCATGCATAGTTGCCCCAGCCAGTGGAATAGTTAAGCTCGTATGTCTCAACGGGAGCATTGGAGCCCCAACCCCACAGAATGGGATCGCTGTACTGATGCGGATAAATATCGTCCCAGCTCGCGCCCTTAATAGAGACTTCGATGCCGAGCTCTTTCATCTGGTTCGCGAATTCCGCCGAAAGCGCCTGGCGCACCGAGTCGTTGCTGGCGTAATACAAATCGAATGCAGCGCGCACGCCGTCCTTTTCGCGAATGCCATCGGCGCCGGCAGCCCAGCCAGCCTCATCAAGAAGCTGCTTGGCGTAAGCCACGTCGGTCTCGACCTTCATATCGGGAGAACCCCACGGCGACTTATCGCACACGCTGTACGCAGGCGTTCCGTAGCCATTGATGACGTTTTTGATCATGGTCTCGCGGTTTACGCCATAGTTGATGGCGCGACGCACGGCGATATCGCTCGTCACCGCGTTGCCTACAGGATATTCAACGCCGCCGTCGCCTTCTTTGGTACCGCCCGGCTGCGGCGTGGGAAGGGAAATGCCGCGAGAGTCAACCGTCTCGCATGCGAGCAGCTCATAGTCGGCAACTTCCTGGTCAGAATACACGGCGGCGGTAAACGCGATGTCGACCTGACCGGCACGAGCAGCAGCGAGGGCTGCATCTTCCTCCATGAACGCAACCACGACGCGCTTCATCTTCGGCTCTTCGCCATAGTAATCGGGGTTCGCCTTCAAAATAACCTGCTGGCCTTTGTCCCACTGCTCAAGCATGTAGCGGCCCGATCCAATGGGGTTGGCACCGTAATCGTCGCCATATGCCTTCTCGGGAACGATGCCCAACACGGCAAGCGTATACAGGAGCATGTTGTAAGGCTTGGTCAAATGCAGCTCAACGTGCGTGGCGTCGGTGGCTATGGCCTCGCGCGCCATCGAAAGGTCGGCCTCGGAAGCCTCTCCCTTAATAACACCGTTGATGGTGAAGGCGACGTCAGATGCGGTAAGCGAATCGCCATTAGTGAACTTCACGTCGTCGCGAATGGCGAACGTCCAGGTGAGACCATCATCCGAGCAGAAATAATCGGTCGCGAGGTCGTTTTGGAACTCCAGATTCTCGTCGGTCGTAATAAGCGTCGACTGAATAAGGGGCTCATGAACATGCTCGCCGCAGCCCCACGCACGCAACGGGTCGAAACCAGCGGCGGGCTCGCTGCCGGTATTCATGGCAACGATAACCTGGTCGGTAGCCGCAGCGCCTTCGCCGCCCTCCGTCGAAGACCCGCCCGCGCATGCCGTGAGCACACCGCCAAACGACGCGACAGCAGCGCCGCACGCGGCCAGTTTCAGAAAATCGCGCCTTTTGCACATTGCAATGTCCTGCTCGCGTATCTCCATTTCCGTTTCCTTCCCTCTTAGTGTTACGGAATTCGATTTCGTAGCACACATAGTAAAGGATAGTGTGTTACGAATACAAGATGCGTAACACACTTAATCGGCAAACGTCCCGTGAGCCGCCGCTATGCCAGATAGCCTTTATGGTTTGGAAGATTCGCGAGACCAAGACGCAAAAGCAATCGGGGCCGCGATGGGGCCGCGAAAGAGCCGTTTGACGAATTCGTCGCACCCGGCAAATCCGCACAGGGGCCATATAAGAACAGCTCCGGCATATGCCGGAGCTGCGAATACTCTATCGAAGTTCATGCCGAGCCGAATCGTTGGTGCCGGCCCGCACGCTCGCCACGCCGTTGAGCGTCGCCAAGCACAACCGCTTCAGCGATTACGCGAGCTCGCGCTCAACCACTTCAGCGATCGCCTTCGCGTGGGCATCGGCCGATTCCTGCGTTTCGGCTTCTACCATAACGCGCACCAAGGGCTCCGTGCCGCTCGTGCGAACGAGCACGCGACCGGTATTGCCCATTTCAGTTTCGGCCGCATGCACGGCGTCCCAAATGGGAGCGTTCCCCTCGAGCGCATGCTTATCTTTCACGCGCACGTTGATCAGCGTTTGCGGGAACTTCGTCATAACCTTGATGGCCTCTTCGACAGGCTTGCCGCTGCGACGAACGGCAGCAAGGAACTGGCACGCCGTCACCAGACCGTCGCCCGTGGAATTGTGCTCGAGCAAAATCATATGGCCCGACTGCTCGCCGCCAACGGCATAGCCGCCTTCGCGCATCGCCTCGAGCACATAGCGGTCGCCCACCTTGGTCTGCAGCACGTCAATGCCATG
>CAKUEV010000255.1 GCA_934646845.1 uncultured Slackia sp. | reverse complement strand
CGGCGTTGCGCTTGACACCATGAGCAAGCTCGAGAGCCAGCTGAAGATGTACAACTACGACGGCTTCTTCAAGTAATTGAAAATGCGGGTCTTTATGGCCCGCATTTTTTGTTGCCGAATATCAAGCTCCCTTCACGGGGGCTTTTTTACTATGAAATCACGTAGAAATTAGGTGGGGAAACGTGAGGAAATTGCAATTCTCGAATGGCATATGCGCGCGCTGACTTTCATAATGCTGGGCTTGTTGGGCTATGCGAGGAAAGGAGCGCGGCGTGATTGAGTCGAATGCCCGTGTCGGTTTCGTTGGCGCAGGCAAGGTAGGCGTGGCGCTCGGGGAGCTGTTCCGGGGCTGCGGTATCGCGGTTTCTGGATACGCCTCGTTGCTGGCGTGCGATGCTCAGTCGGCGGCAAAGAAGACGTCATCTGTTGCTTTTGACAATGCTGCCGATGTAATTGAAGCGTCCGACGTGATTTTCTTCACGGTGCCCGATGGCGAGATTTCAAACGCATGGAACAGCCTCGTGGCTTCATATGGGGCTGCGGCGGCCGATGCGTTGTTCGGCAAAATCGTGTGCCATTGCTCGGGAACTTTGCCCGCTGCCGCATTAACTGACGCGGCGGAATATGGCGCGCATGCCGCTTCGGTGCATCCGCTTTTCGCCATCTCGGGCGGGGGAAGCGCCCAGGCGAAAATCGGTTCCGCGCTCTTCACGCTCGAGGGCGACGCGTCGGCTCTTGCGGCGGTGTCGACCCTGCTCGATGCATGCGAGGTTCGCCATAGGCAAATCGCTTCGTGCGATAAGCCGCTCTATCATGCGGCGGCGGTGTGCGCGAGCAATTTGGCTGTGGGGCTTTTCGCGAGTGCGCAGACGATGCTCGAGCGATGCGGCTTCGATGCCGACGAGGCTCGCGGTGCGCTGCGCCCGCTGTTTGTGGGCAATTGCGAATCTATTGCCGAGCGAGGCCCCGTCGATGCCCTTACGGGTCCCATCGAGCGCAACGACAGCGAAACCGTGATGGGCCACTTGCTGGCGTTTCGCGAAGATCCGACGCTGCTGAAAGAACGCGACGCTTATACCGCTCTTTCGCGCGTCGTGGTCGAAATTGCCGCCGCGAAGCACCCCGAGCGGGATTACTCGCAGCTCGCAGAGATTCTGAGGGCCGCTCGATAAGCGCTGAAAACGACAAGAGGGAAGGAAGGGCCAGGGCGCGTGTCCCGACCCGAATAAGGAAGGCGAATATCATGAAGAATACTGCCGCAACGTTTGCCGCCGCCAAGGCGAAAGGCGAAAAGCTCTCGATGCTCACCGCATATGACTATTCTACGGCGAAACTCGAAGACGAGTCGGGCATCAACGGCATTCTGGTTGGCGACTCGCTGGGCAACGTTGTGCTTGGCTATGAGGATACCGTTTCGGTAACCATGGAAGACATGATTCACCACGGCGCAGCTGTTGCTCGTGGCGCGAAAAACGCTCTTGTCGTTGTCGATATGCCTTTCATGAGCTACGAAGTGACCGTCGAGGAAGCCGTGCGCAATGCGGGTCGTCTTATGAAAGAGGGCCGCGCGGGTGCCGTGAAACTCGAGGGCGGTGTGCGCGTTGCTGAGCAGATTCGCGCCATCGTGAAGGCCGGCATTCCCGTTATGGGCCATATTGGCCTTACGCCTCAGTCGATTAACGTTTTCGGCGGCTTCAAAGTGCAGGGTAAAAGCGAGGAGGCCGCCCGCGCTCTGCTCGCCGATGCTAAGGCGGTTGAGGAAGCCGGTGCATTCGCCGTTGTAATTGAGGCGGTTCCCGCCGCCCTTGCCCAAATGATTACCGACGCCGTTTCGATTCCGACCATCGGCATTGGTGCGGGCGCTGGTTGCGACGGCCAGATTCTCGTTTATCAGGATATGCTCGGCATGTTCAGCGACTTCACCCCGAAATTCGTGAAGCGCTACGCAAATGTGGGCGAAGTCATGCGTGAGGCGTTTGCGAATTACGCAGCCGAGGTCGCATCGGGCGCATTCCCCACTGAAGAGCACACCTATAAAATCAAGGACGACGTGCTCGAGAAGCTGTACTAAAGAAAACGGCGCAGTGGCCCGAAGGAAAGCGTGTCGCTGCGATTTGATAGATTGCCAGGAGCGCGCATGCGCTCAAACATCCCGAAGAAAGAAGAACGATGAACATCGCTTATACCGTGGAAGACGTGAAGTCGCAGGTTCGCGAATGGAAGAAGGAAGGCCTTACCGTTGGCCTCGTGCCCACCATGGGTTATTTGCACGAAGGCCACGAGAGCTTGATCAAGCGTGCCGTCGCGGAAAACGATCGCGTCGTGGTGAGCGTGTTTTTGAACCCCACGCAATTTGCCCCCAACGAAGACCTCGCGAGCTATCCTCGCGATTTCGAAGCCGATACGAAACTGTGCGAAGGGGCTGGCGCGGCTCTGGTTTTCCATCCCGAGCCGTCTGAGATGTACGCGGAGGACGCGTGTACGTTCGTCGACATGAACGCCGTCACCAAGGAACTGTGCGGAAAGAGCCGTCCGATTCACTTCCGCGGCGTGTGCACCGTTGTGAACAAGCTCATGAATATTTCCATGGCCGATCGCGCGTACTTCGGCCAGAAAGACGCGCAGCAGCTCGCCGTTATTCGTCGCATGGTTCGCGATTTGAATATGAACGTTGAAGTTGTGGGCTGCCCCATCATTCGCGAGGCTGACGGTTTGGCGAAAAGCTCGCGCAACACCTACCTTTCCGAAGAAGAGCGTAAGGCGGGTCTGGTTTTGTCGCAGGCCGTGAAGTTGGGCCAGAAGCTTGTCGCCGAAGGCGAGAAGTCTGCTGCTGCGGTCACCGGCGCTATGAGCGAGCTCATTTCTGCGGAACCTCTCGCAAAGATTGACTACGTCTCTATGGTATCGTGGGATTCCATCGAGCCCGTCGAAACCATTGAAGGCCCTGTGCTCGTTGCCATGGCGGTCTACATTGG
>CAKUEV010000254.1 GCA_934646845.1 uncultured Slackia sp. | reverse complement strand
TTGTATAGGCGCGGATTTTGATATCTGCTACTTGATGCAAATGTTCGGCACTTATTGCAGCGGCTATGAGGCTGTTGCGTCTGGTTCGGGAGCAATTCTATTTTTTATTGAGGTGCTAGGTGTGGGGTTGCTCTGCCGCGCAGGCTTCTCTGCGTGTCGCTTTATGAAGAGTGCGGAGGGATTGTCTATGGCGAAAGTCGAAATAAAAGAGCTATCGAAGATAAAACGTGGTAAAGCGTTGCTGCGAGATATCAATGCAACATTTGATAGCGGCAAATGTTATGAGCTTCGTGGCGCGAACGGGTCTGGTAAAACAATGCTTCTCTGCGCAATTGCGGGGTTGCTGAAGCCGACAACGGGATGTGTGGTGATTGACGGCGAGATTCTTGGGCGTGATATTGAATTTCCTCAGAGCGTGGGAATGCTTATTGAGAAGCCAGGTTTCATCCCGTCTTACACCGGCTTCGATAATCTAAAATTACTAGCCTCGATAAGGGGGGCTGCCGGCGGCGAGGACATACGAGACGCGATGCGCAAGGTTGGGCTTAATCCGGATGATGAAAGGAAGTACAAGGCTTATTCGCTGGGTATGAAACAGCGTCTAGGCATTGCGTGCGCCATTATGGAAAAGCCCCAAATTGTGTTGCTGGATGAGCCGCTTAATGCCCTTGACGAGGCGGGCCCGGGTATTGTCTGCGACGTTATCGAGAGATGCAAACGAAATGGGGCGGTTGTGGTTGTCGCAAACCATGAGAAAGGTGCGCTCGACTCAGTAGTTGATGAGGCAATGCTAATGCGCGAGGGGCAAATATGTCCGGTCGATGGGAGCGACTGATGGTGAAGCGTGGCGTCGTACGGTGCTTGGGTCGCATCGTCTGGTACGACGTATGCCGAAGCATTCCCCAATGCATCCCGCTATATTGCGTTTCGTTTGCCGTTCTTGCGGTTCTTGCTGCGCGATATGATGCAAATGTCGAGCTTATAGGTCTTGCCCCGTCTCCCTCAGAGGTGCTGGCATCGTTTCTTTTGGGATCGAACCCGTTTGACCCAGACGCCGGAAGCGTTTTTGTCGTGCCGCCCACATGGTTTGCTCTTAATGTCTCCGTTGCTTGCCTCGTTGGTTTTTATCCTTGTTCTGATTATCGCGCGAGCGGATGCCAAGTCATTTCTCGATGTCGTTCGACGCAACTTTGGTTTTTGGGCAAAGAGATATGGGCTATGCTGGTTGTATTTATCCTGTATGGCGGATTGCTGATTCTATGTGCTGTTTTTGGCGCCGGTAACGGAGGCCTGGATTCAGAAGTCCGTATGAATGTGGTCGCTTTTGACTGGAATGGTGAATCTGTTGATTTAAACGTGCTCGAAGCGCTGTGTGTGCAAATAAGCGTTTCGATTGCTCTGAGTATAGTTCAAGTGGCGATCTCGTTGTTGACGGGACCGCCTGTTGCCATGGGCGTTATCGTTGCGTATTTCATTGCTTCGTGCTTCTTCGGGGGCATTCCGTTTGTTGCCGATTGCGGAATGATTCTACGGTCGTCTTTTTGCGCTCCCAATGGATATGATTTCTTGTCGTGTTTGTCGATGTGCCTGTTATCCGCAGCCGTGATAATAGTTACATCGGCAATCGTCCTGCGTAACGTTGATTTTGGGCTGAATCTGAAAAACGTCGATACCGAGTGAGTGGATTGTTCCTTTCGGGAGGCGCTTTTTTGTGGTGCGCATGGGGGCGCGGGCTCGAGCGTTCATTCGGCGCGTGACCTTGGGTATAATGCGCTCCATGCATGCTTTCTTTACATTACTTGGCGAGTTCATCGCCACTCATCACGCGCGGTTGCGACACTTCGCGAAGGTTGCCTGCGTTATTTTGCTGTGCGCCGCGGCGCTTGAAGTCGTGGTGTTCAACTTCAACCATTGGCGCAGCCTCACCTGGCAGTCCATCACGGTGAACGAGCAGTCGAACCTGCAGGAAACCGCCGATGAGCGCCTGCGTATCTCGGCCATCGACAACACCATCGAGTTCGATTACGTCGGCGTGCCCGTGCATAATATCAAGCTCGATTTCTCGGGGAACCAGTCGGCGCAAAACGTGCCCGTGAAAATCTGGTTCACCGACGACGCGCACTCGACGTATTTCGACGATGACGAATACACGGCAGGCGTGCCGGTGACGTATGTCTCCACCAACAACGACGAGAGCAAATACCTCAACATCAACGCTTCGGGCTCGGTGTACAAGCTGCGCATTCAGGTGGGCGTCGACGACGGGGAAACGAAGGTCACCTACCCGCTGTATGTGTCGAAAATCGTGCTCAATGCGCCTGAGCCGTTCCATTTCAGCAATGAGCGCTTTGTGTTCGCGGCGTGCATCATGGCCCTCATATACGCGTTTCGCCCCAAGTCGAGCCTGTATCGCACGCAGTTGCGCGAGCACCCGCGCCGCACGAAGATCGCCGTCATTGGCGTGGCTGCGGTCGAGATTTGGGTGGGCGCGTCGTTTCTGCTGTTCGGCACGAACCTCGTGGGCGTTGCCACACAGCATTACAACTCGGGCTCGTGGGATGGCGTGAGCGTTATCAACGTGTTCGAATGCGGCGGCGAAAATGCGCAGCAATACGCCGAGCTCGCAAAATCCATGACGCAGGGCAAGCTGTATTTGGAAGAAGAACCGCCCAACTGGTTGCAGAATATGGACGACCCGTACGATCGCGGCGCCCGTGACCAGCTGGTGAAAGAAACCGGCGAGAACTACTTGTGGGATACCGCCTATTACGAGGGCCATTACTACGTGTACTTCGGCGTGGTGCCGGTATTGCTGTTCTACCTGCCGTTCTACCTTGCTACGGGAGCGAATTTCCCCACGGCGATTGGCGTGCTCATCGGCATGGTGTTTTTCATCGCGGGCCTCTCGGCGCTGCTCGACCGCTTCGCCCGCTACCACTTCAAGCGCATGACGACCGGCGTGTTCCTGCTACTGCAAATCG
>CAKUEV010000253.1 GCA_934646845.1 uncultured Slackia sp. | reverse complement strand
TCGTGGGCGAGCGGCGCGCAGGTCGGCTACTACTGCCCCACCAAGGAAAACGCCGAGACCCACCTTCAGCAGGCCATCGACCAGGGTTGGGCGGCGAAGGCCGACACCATCGCTGAGCTCGCCGAGAAGTTCAACCTTCCCAAGCTCGAGGAAACCGTCGAGTCGTACAACAAATACTGCGAGCAGGGCGTCGACGAGGAGTTCGGCAAAGATCCCGCGTTCCTGAAGCCCGTCGCAAAGGCCCCCTTCTACATCTTTGAGTACCTGCCCAGCGCTTGGAGCACCAACGGCGGCATTAAAGTCGACAGCATGCTGCGCGCAATGGACAAGGACAACAACGCCATCGAAGGCCTGTACGTCGCCGGCGTCGACCAGGGCAGCACGTACTGCGTGCCTTACTACGACAACCCCGGCTCCTCCGTCGGCCTTGCCCTTGGCTCCGGCGTGTACGCAGGCAACGTGGTCGACGAATACCTGGGCTAAGCCCCAAAACCGCGCTAACCACGCAAATCCCCACTTAAACCCCTCCTCATAAAAGAAAAGACCAGCTTTCGAGCTGGTCTTTTCTTTGTCGCGCTCAAACGCGCCTCGCACTTTTTCGCTTCGCGCCTTGCGCCTTAGTTCTGCCACAAATAGCCGGCGCCGCGCACGGTTTCAATATGCTGCGCGACCTCGGGGCCGAGCTTGGCGCGCAAGCGACGCACATGAACGTCGACGGTGCGGCTGCCACCGTAGTAGTCGAAACCCCACACCTGGGAAAGCAACACCTCACGTGAATAAATTCGACCCGGATGCGTAACCAAAAACGACAGCAGAGCATACTCCATGAAAGTAAGGTCGATGGGCTCGCCATTCACTTTCACCTGATAGGTCGCCAAGTTCACCGTAAGTGCTCCCATATGAATGAAGTCAGCGTCGCTCGTCATTTCGCCAGGCCACAGAAGACGACGGCAGCGAAGCTTGATTTCGTCATCGCCCGCGCTGCTGCAAGCAAAATCGCTCGTCACGCGCACAGGCAAGCGCACCGATTTCATGCGCGATTCGTCGAGCACCAAAAACAACGTGGAGTCGCCCCCGCTTGCGAGCTCGGCTTCGATTGCGGAAATGTCGCACCCGCCATCGGTGTCGTCAATCACCAGCAGATCAACGCCCAGGCCATGGCCGGAGGAAAGCGCCTGCGCAGGCGGCACCTTCAGGGCACGAACATCGGCATCCATGGAAGAGAACAGCGCAGACGCACGTTCAAGCGTGATAGTGCGGCCGCATGAAACAAGAATCGTCTTGGAATGCATGGTGCCCTCCCTTACAGCCTTGCCAGATAGCGGTCGATTTCCCACGAGCTCACATGCGCGCGATATTCTTCCCATTCGGCACGCTTAGCTGAGATGAGGTTCTCGCAAATCACATCGCCAAGAATCTCGTGCATGAGTTCCGACTTCTCAAACTCGTCAATCGCCTGGGAAAGATCGCGCGGCAAATACTTCAAGCCAAGCTCGGCGATTTCTGCCGGCGAAAGCTTGAACAGGTTTTCTTCAACCGGCGCGCACAACTCAAGGCCCTCTTCGACGCCCTTGAGGCCAGCGCCAAGCATGGCGGCATAAGCCAAATACGGGTTCGCCGCCGAATCGACGCTGCGCACCGCGATGCGCGTTGACGAAGGCTTGCCCGGCTTGTAGCGAGGCACGCGAACCATGGCCGAACGATTTCGGCTTCCCCATGACACAAGCACGGGAGCGTCGAAGCCAGGGACCAAACGCTTATAAGAATTCACGTACTGATTGGTGACCAGCATATATTCGGGCGCATACTTCAAAAGGCCCGCGATATAGCTCTTAGCGACAGACGAGAGGCCCATGCCGTCGGGGTCGTTCGCATCGGCGAACGCGTTGCCGTGCTCGTCGAACAGCGACTGATGCACATGCATGGCGCTGCCCGGCTGGCCTTCGATAGGCTTCGGCATGAACGAGGCGTGCATGCCCTGCGCATGGGCGGTTTCCTTAATGACGAGGCGCGCGGTTACCACGGCGTCGGCGGCGGAAAGCGCGTCGCAGAAGCGCAGGTCGATTTCTTGCTGCGCCGGCGCGGCCTCGTGATGCGAGTATTCAACGGGAATGCCCATTTTCTCGAGCGTGAGCACCGTTTCGCGACGAAGGTCGGATGCATTATCGAGCGGCGCCAAATCGAAATAGCCGCCCTTGTCGATGGGTTCGGGCGCCGAATCGCTCTTGAAACAGAAATACTCGACCGCCGTGCCGATGTTGACCGAATAGCCCATGGATCCAGCGCGCCTCAGCGTATTCATGAGGACATGGCGAGAGTCGCCCGCAGCGGGCGCGCCGTCAGGCGTGCGCAAATCGCAGAACATGCGCGCCACGCCATCGTCGCTTGGGCGCCACGGCAGCACCTGGAACGTCGACGGATCGGGGTGCACGAGCATGTCGGAATCTTGCAGGCTTGCGAGGCCATCGATGGACGACCCGTCGAAGCCGATGCCTTCCTCAAACGCGATTTCGATATCGGAGGGCGTAATGGCGACGTTTTTCAGATTGCCGAAAATATCGGTGAACCACAATCGCAGAAAGCGAATGTTGCGCTCTTCAATTTGTTTGATGACATATTGCTTCGTATCGATCATGAAAGCCCCCTGACAGCCGTTTTGGGCAAGGCCCGCTTGTGGCGAAAAGCGGACCGCAATTACCAGGAATAATAGCATCGTGGGGGTTTATGCGCCTGTTAAAGGAATGTTACGAAGAAAACACGGGCATGCAAAGAGGCACCCGGACGAATCCGGGTGCCTCTATCGTTGTCGTTTTTCAACACGGACGGCTATGCAATAGCCCCTGGAGCCACTTCTTGCCCCTGACCCGTAATCAGCTTTTCGCATTCCGAGGGAGGCATTGGCTTGTGGTAGTAAAAACCCTGCACGAATCGGCAACCAATGCCCTTGAGGAAATCGACCTGGCCCTTCGTTTCAACGCCCTCGACAAC
>CAKUEV010000252.1 GCA_934646845.1 uncultured Slackia sp. | reverse complement strand
GCCACGACAAAGAGGGCATCGAAGCAGCGCTGAAGCTCGACGGAACTTCTGCCGCCGATGCATATAACACCGAATTCGAACTCATTTACGCCGAAGCGGAGAAATGGGATTCCGCTGCAGCCGAAGCAGAATGCGGCGTTCCGGCAGCCGACATTGAGCGCATCGCCCGCGAATATGCACAGGCCGATAAAGCAATGATCATTCAAAACATGGGCGGCTTCATGCGCACGGAAAACGGCACGAACGCCGTCGGCACTCAGCTGTACCTTGCAGCCCTGTGCGGCCATGTTGGTCACGAAGGCGACGGCATCAGCGACGCAGGTGGCGTTAACGAAGTCAAGACCGGATCCCCCATCGAGGTTCCGAAGGTCGAGGATCCCGCGCCGAGCATTCCGCGCTTCAAGTTTGGCGAGGCCATTCTGAGCGAAAATCCGCTCAAGGTGAACGTTCTGTACTCCATGACGGGCAACCCGATGACGCAGTGGCCGAACACCAATATGGTGAAGAAAGCTCTGGAAAAGATTCCGTTCGTCATTACCGCCGATCAATACCTCACTTCTACCGCCCTCTACTCCGACCTCGTTCTTCCTGTAACGGGAGTGTTCGAGACCGAGGGCGTCTTGGCCAACCATCGCAGCCATTGGATTCAGCTGTGCGAAAAAGCCGTTGACGGACCTGGCGAATCGAAGAGCGACTTCGAAATCTTCTCCGAACTTGCTACGCGCTTCGGATTCGGCGATGCTTTCAGCAAGCCCATGGACGAAATGATTTCAAACGTTCTCGAACCCACTGGCGTTACGCTCGACGAGCTTAAAGAAAAGCATGCCGTATGTGTGGTCGACGACAATTACATCCCGTTCAAGGACGGCGAATTCAAGACCAAGTCCAAGAAAGCTGAATTCTGGGTTGCGGCCTGGAAGAAGGACGGATTCAACCCCATCGCCACCTATGCTCGCGCCGAAGAAGACGCACGCAACGGAGACGAGCTCGCCCAGAAGTATCCGCTCTTTAGCGTACAGCGCAAAACTTATCGAAGCGTGCATTCCACCTTCAACAATCTCGAATGGATGAATGAGGTCTGCGATCAGGCGCCGGTTATTCTCATTAACACCGCAGACGCCGAAGCACGCGGCATCAAAGACGGAGATAAGGTCGTCGTGTTCAACGACCGCGGCGAACACCATGGCATTGCAGAGGTTGGCGAGCGCATCAAGCAGGGCGTTGTCGGCCTTCAGAATGGCTGGTGGGAGCAGCAGGGCGGCTCAAGCAGCTATGTAACGAACGACAAATGGAAGACCCTCGGCGGTACCCACTGCTGCAACCAGACCCTTATCGAAGTTAAGAAGGAGGCGTAGTCATGGCTCTCGGTTTCTGGATGAACAACAAAAACTGCTACGGCTGCAAAACGTGCTCCATTGCATGCAAGAGCGAGAAACAGCTGAACGAAGGCGTCTTGCTCCGCAAGGTATCGTGCATTCGCCAAGATAGCCCCGTCGACGTTTCCTTCCTCTCGATGTCGTGCAACCACTGCGAAGACCCCGCATGCGTAAAGGCTTGCCCTGTTGAGGCCTACACCAAGCTCGACAACGGCATCGTCAAGCAGGATCACGACAAGTGCATCGGCTGCAAAATGTGCATCGAGGCCTGCCCCTACAACGCTCCTTGCTACGATGAGGAGGAGAGCAAGACCTACAAGTGCGACATGTGCTATGACCGCCAACAGCGCGGCGAGCTGCCCGCATGCGTCGCTGCTTGCCCCGGCGCCAACATCGCCGTTGGGGAGATGGAAGACCTGCAAAAGAACCACCAGGCCGATATTGTTTCCGACGAGAACTCCGGAACGAAGCCGAACTTCGTTATCACGGTGGACCCGAAGCTCAACAAGGAGCCGGACGACTCTGCCATGGAGCAACGCGACGTCGAAGTTGACGTGAACACGGCAGCAGCCGACGCGGCAAAGAAGTAATCTTCTCTCAGGCGCAATCCCTCCCACGCGCCATGCAGGGGCCCAGGCAACCTGGGCCCCTGTTGTATTGATGCGACCTGCACTACTTCCCGGTGGAATGGGTCGATCGCCTGGAAGCAATCAAGCTCACGCAAGCGCCAGAAGCTCATGCCTTAGCGGCATTTATGCGCCCCTACGCACCTCATCCGTGACATCCCTTCGTATTCCCCAATTAAAACGAAGCGGAATATTCCATTATCCTGCGCGCAGTATCGCAACTCACTTTCGATACGTCCCCTTTCCCAAGGTAGGCGTACACGTTTCCAAGGTTTAAATTGAGGTCTTTGCATATGCGATATGTAGTTAGGCCCTTTTGCCGCATTGTTTCGCATATCTTGTCGCGCATTAATGCGTTAATCCTTCGAGTGCGAGCTGGTTCATTCTTTTTCGCTTGATAAGCATTCCAAACCTTCTTATAGCGCTCGGGGGCATCGTCGGATTGCAGCCAGGCCTCAACGTTGTCGCACAAGGCCAGCAACAGAGAGACCCTCGTGTAATCTAGATGCAGCCAAGTGCCCATCGTGAACGATACGAGATATTCTGCCTTTCCTTGAAGCGCCGCAAAAACCATTAACGCTTCCGCCGCTGCAGGCTGATCGCAAACAACAGCCTTGCACAGTTTCCGAAGGTTATCCGTTTGCTGTCCCGTCAATTCTCGACAATATCCGCGGAGAAAACCTTTGAATGTAAGATTCATTGCTGCCCCCACTTTTTCTTAAACTGCTCAGACGGCACACAAGCTTGGCTGCTTATATGAGACTCCTATTATTATTCATGTTGATTAATAACATTATTCTAGTACAGTTTTAAAAAATCTTGCAAGGATTCCTCCACCTGAATCGTTTCTTTATTGAAAGCCCGAAACGACAGGAGAACGCCATGACATACACCGCTTCCCAAAGCCCCAAAACCTGCACTACCTATATGGCAGCAACGCTTTTCGCAACCCTGATTCTTGTTGCAGGAATCGCAGCACTCGCCATGCATCCAGCGGAGGCGTTCGCGA
>CAKUEV010000251.1 GCA_934646845.1 uncultured Slackia sp. | reverse complement strand
ATGGTATCGTGGGATTCCATCGAGCCCGTCGAAACCATTGAAGGCCCTGTGCTCGTTGCCATGGCGGTCTACATTGGCAAAACCCGCCTGATTGACAACTTCATTTACGAAGGATAATCTTTAGATTTCGCTCGGAACGCGCCGAGCGGCTCCGCTTGGAGCCACGGCTCGCTACCGTTCGCTTCGCTTACTATGCGCTCGCCTGGCTGCGCTTAGCTTTGGACTAAAGCAAATTTGAGCGCAGACGGCTCCAATCAGAGCCGCCCGGCGCGTTCCGAGCGAAGCATTCCCGAACTTGTAAAAAACGATTCGGTTCGAATAGATGTCAGCGAGCGGAATCGTGGTGTGCCGAATCGGCGTGAAGCCAAGCCGCCGCGTATTGAAAATACGCAAGGTGAAGGCTGAACGTCGAAGCGACCGCCACAATTCCGCGCAGCGTCGAGCCGTATCGCTTGCCGAAAGGCAAACGAAAGGATACTAATGCAACTCAATATGCTCAAGGGAAAAATTCACCGTGCTACCGTTGTTCAGGCCGAGCTTGACTACGTGGGCAGCATCACCATCGATGAAGACCTCATGGAGGCTTCGGGCATTCTGGAATACGAGAAGGTCCAAATCGTCGATGTGAACAACGGCCAGCGCTTCGAGACGTATGTCATTGCCGGTGAAGCCGGTTCTGGCATGATTTGCCTGAACGGCGCTGCGGCGCGCAACGTTTCAGTGGGCGACAAGGTCATCATCATGTGCTATTGCCAGATGTCTCCCGAGGAAGTGTCCTCCAATCCGCCGCGCGTCGTGTTCGTCGACGACGACAATAAGATCGCGCGTGTGACGCGTTACGAAAAACATGGTCTTCTGAAAGACATGGAATAGCAGACGGGCCGCGAAAGCGGCCTTCGTTGTTTATAATGCAGTGGTTTGAAAGAGTCGAATGGGGGAGTTCGATATGGTGAATCGCCAGCGCGATTTGGAGGGCAAGCGGGTTTTGGTAACCGCGGGTCCCACGCAGGAGGCCATTGATCCGGTGCGCTTTATTTCCAATCACTCTACGGGCCGCATGGGCTACGCCATCGCTGAAGTGGCGCGCGACCGCGGCGCGCAGGTGGTGCTTGTAAGCGGACCTGTTTCGCTCGAGGCGCCCGAAGGCGTCGAGCTCGTGAACATCGTGAGCGCGCAAGACCTTTTCGATGCCGTGAGTTCTCGCTATCTCGAATGCGACGCCGTTATCGCCGCTGCTGCGGTGGCCGACTATCGCCCGAAAACGGTTGCCGATAATAAGATGAAGAAAAAAGACGGCGACCTGTCTATCGAACTCGAGCGCACGCCCGATACGCTTTCCTGGCTTGGCGCACATCGCGTGGCCGAGCAGCGTTTGTGCGGCTTCTCGATGGAAACGTGCAATGTACTCGAAAACTCGCGCGGCAAACTTACGCGCAAGAATGTCGATATGATTTGCGCGAACAGCTTGCGCGAGGAAGGCGCTGGCTTCGGCACGGCGACGAATCATCTTACGCTCATCTCTCGAGAGCGCGAGGTCGACCTGCCCATGCTTTCGAAGGCCGATGCGGCAGACGCGCTTTTGACGGAGCTGTTCTCGCTTGAGCCGCTTCCTGCATCGACGGAAGGGGAGTAGTCATGCTGCTTACGGTTGATATTGGCAACACCAATGTGGTGATGGGCCTTATGCCTACGCGCGGCGAGCTTGCAAGCCAACTGCGTTTTCCCACCGACAAACGTCGCACGGTGCGCGAATTCATGGATGGCTTCGAGGCGCTCGTTGCCATGCACGGCTTCGATTTCTCCGATGTGACCGGCGCTGTTGTCTCTTCCGTCGTGCCAGAGCTCACGGAATCGGTTGTAGCTTCGGTTCGCGCGAAAACGAACCTCGAGCCGCTTGTGGTGAACTACCAAATGAATTTGGGGTTCTCCATCGACATGGACACGCCCGAGCGTTTGGGCGTCGACATGATCGCCGATGCGGCGGGCGCCGTGAACGATTACGACGGCGCGCTCGCGATTTTCGACATGGGCACGGCCACCACGTGCTCGGTGCTCACGAGCGATCGCACGTATATCGGCTCCATCATTTATCCTGGCGTGGTTATTTCGCAGGACGCGCTCACTGCTCAGTGTTCGCAGTTGCCGTTTATCAAGTTTGAAAAGCCGAAAGGCCTTATTGGCAAGAACACCGTCGAGTGCATGTATTCGGGTGTGCTGTATTCCAATGCGGCCACCATCGATGGCCTGATCGACCGCATTGCCGATGAACTGGGCGAGCCGGTGACCGCCATTGCGACGGGCGGTGTGAGCCGCATGATCGTTCCCGCATGCCGCCGCGAAATCGTGCATGACCCGAACCTGTTGCTGAAGGGGCTCTGGGACCTCTATAAGTTGAATGCCTAAGCTCTTCTCGAAAGTCGTTAAAAGCGCCATGCATCCAGAACTCGGGCGGAAATCGGTGCTCATCGGTCGTTGGTGGCGAGATTCCGCGCATTGTCTGGGTTTTCTTCACGTGCGTGCGCAAGCTGATACAATGGGGCCACTGCATAAGTTGAAAGGACTTACGAATGAATATCGTGTTGTTGGGCGCCCCGGGCGCCGGCAAGGGTACGCAGGCCGCCAAGCTGGTTGAGGAATTCGCCACGCCTCACATTTCCACGGGCGACATTCTGCGCGCCGCGGTGAAGAACCAGACCGAGCTCGGCAAGAAGGCCAAGGGCTACATGGATGCGGGCGATCTGGTTCCCGATAGCCTGATCATCGACCTCATGGACGAGCGCCTGCGCGAGCCCGACTGCGAGAAGGGCTTCATTCTCGACGGCTTCCCGCGCACCACGGCTCAGGCTGTGGCCCTCGACGACATGCTGGCCCGCCTCGAGTGCCCGCTCGACGCAGCGCTGCTCGTCGACGTTGACCCTGAGGTTATCATCAAGCGCCTCACCGAGCGTCGCTGCTGCAAGGAATGCGGCTACATCGGCACCGCTGCCGACGCCACCTGCCCGAAGTGCGACG
>CAKUEV010000250.1 GCA_934646845.1 uncultured Slackia sp. | reverse complement strand
GGATGAGCCCCAGCCAATACAGGAAATCGCTAGGCCTGGCCGCCTAGCGTCTCCAGTAAATGGGGCGCACCCCCTTGGCAGCTGTAATACGTGCGAAAATAACACGCTTCGAATTTTCCATATGCCGCATTCGCCCCTCCTCATTTGCAATTATAGAGTCGGCTCAGCAAAAATACGCCGCGACGCGCTGGGAGGGTCGCGCGACGCGGCGTTCGGACAGGTGCTTACTATTCGTTTTCTACAATATACTTACCAGCCAAATAGCTCAGCGTAAGGTTGGAACCATAAGTGAAGCCAGGAATCATGTACGTATACTGCGCGTAGAACATGTCACCGGCCATGCTTCCTACGTTGTACAAGCCATCGATGGGATTATCGTCTTCGTCGCAAACGCGCATCTCATCATCGGTACGCAAACCGCCAAGAATGGTGAGGAAGAAACTCGTGTTCGACACCGATCCGTAGAATGGCGCTTTCGCCACGGGAATCATGAGTGACGCGTCTTTGTGGAATTCAGAGTCTTCACCCGCATCACACTGCTTGTTGTATTCGGCAATCGTGTCGAGAGTTGACTCGGGAAGTCCCATAGCGCTAACGAGTTCCTCAAGCGTGTCAGCCTTGACGAACGCCTTGCTTTCGACCATCGTCTCCCACGACTCCACCGTCTGCTCTGGCGTTAGCTTGTTGTCGGTACCATACGGAGCACTACCATCAATCCAACCAAGCGGATATTGCTCTGCGTAGTTCATATCCCAAATTGCATAAGATACGCCGCCCGGGCAGCCCATCTCGGTCGTAAACGGCATCGTACCGAGCATGCCGTACTCGTTGCAGTAACGTTCACCATCGCGATTGACGGCAAGGCCAGTGAACGGGATGATGCCATCCATTGGACCAGCCTTCACACCACCGCCGTTCGGACAGCACGGCCACGCCTTCTGCCACGCGGCGCCGACCCACAGCCCCATCTTCTGTCCATCTCCGGGATACAGGCCACCGTAAAACAGTTCTTTGTCGTAGTCGGTTGGATTATCAAATTCCTCCGGCGTGACGTACTTCACGGCCTGAGGAGCGTATCTCGCCATCATGTCACGATTGGTCGAGAAATCACCCGTCGCGAGCACCACGGCCTTGCTGCCGACGTACTTCGCATACGTACCATCCTCGCGCTCGGCAATCACGGCGGTCACTCGGCCCGTAGTGCCATTAGCCTTATCCCCGCGCACCAGCTGACGCGCGATGTTCTTATAATAGATCGTGGTTCCAGAAAGCTCCTCGAATCGCGCAGCGAGCTCGTTAACCACAAGGGGCTGGTTCATGCCCATACCAGGATGTTCGTCGTTGTACCAGCCATGTGCGCCAGGCACGTAATAAATCGAGCCACTCTCACTGTCGAGCACGGGAAGCGGCGACTCAATGCCGGTAGTGTAGCCGCGCTCCTCCATAATGTCGATGAGCCAATTCATAACGGATTCGGAGTTGTTAAAGTATTTATACCACTTGCGCGCATCGACGCGAGCGCCATTAGCCTGGAGCTCTTTTTCAAGATGCGCAGCGTCGTTGCGCGGCAGACCGGCGGCCTCCATGGCCTTGGAGTATGTCGCGTGGTTCGAGCCGCCTCGACTGATAGGCTTGCTGCTGGCGGAAATCAACACAACCTTAACGCCCTCCTCGGCAACGGAGTTCGCAACAGTCAAGCCGCCGGTTCCGGCGCCAACAACTACGACATCGGCCTCAATCGTCTCAACGATTTTGTCGTCAGCAATGGCCTCATCGGGAATCTCGAAGGCCCATTTGCCAAAATAGGAGCCGGCGTTCAGCGGGCTTGATGCATCAGCGACTGCAGCAGGCGATTCCTTGGACGTAGACGGCTGCGAAGAGCACCCCGCAAGCCCCATCGCGGCAGCGCCCGTCGCCGCCAAAGCGGCTCCAGCAATGAAATTCCTGCGCGACATTCCTGATTCGACAGAACCCTGAATTCCCTTTTTCGGATCGAAATACATGACCCCTCCTTTGCACGGATTCGCGTCGGCCTCCCTGCCGACACCAGCAGAATGCGCGCAACGAATAAGCGCCGCAATTCCCCAGAAGGGTCAAATCGCAGTTTCACCCTTTTAGGTGAGATGAGAAAAAGCATCACTCATCTATCGGCAGGCGTTCGCTGACCTCGGCCAGCTCCGCCGCGAGCCCAGCTCATACGTTCGGTGGCGCAACGAGGAGAGGATGCGTTCGACGCTGGGCTGCATGAGCCAGTTGAGTTCAGGATGCAGGATTGTCCCTGTAAAAACTGTTTAAGCAACCGTTGCAAATCCAGTACGACGAGCCCGTCGACCTCGGCGTCTACGACGCGGCACTGCAGAAGGCGGTGTAGCATGGCGGTAAGGTCCAAGGGCGACGCCGAGCGGATGCGCGCGCTGGCCCGCAGGCTATACGTCAGCAACGACACGGTCGACTGGTTCCTTTCGTCGTCGAACGCGGCGCAGCTGCGGGCGGTGAGCGAGCTCATCGAGCACGAGATGGCGGTTCGGGAGGAATCCAAGCGCGCGAGGCTGTTCAGGAGGGCGAGATTCCCCCAGGTGAAGTCGTTCGAGGGGTACGACTTCTCGCAGGTGGCCTTTCCCGACGGCTATGGCGTGGACGACCTGAAATCGCTGTCGTTCGTCGAAGCCGCACAGGACTTCGTGTTCCACGGGCAGACGGGCCGAGGGAAGACCCACCTCGCGATAGCCGTCGGCCACGCGTGCGCGATGGCGGGAAAGGCGGTGCGCTTCTACACCGCCGCCGAGCTCGCGCTGCGCTTTCGAAGGCCCGGCGCGAGCTCGCCCTCGAGGCGATGATGAGGGACATAGCGAAGAACGACCTGGTGATACTCGACGAATTCGGATACGTGCCCCTCGATGCGGAAAGCGCGCGGCTGCTCTTCCAGGTGGTGTCGAGCTGCTACGAGAGTCGCAGCATGTTATTCACGACGAACATCGAGTTCTCGAAATGGGGAACCGTCCTCGGCGACGACAAGCTCGCATCGGC
>CAKUEV010000249.1 GCA_934646845.1 uncultured Slackia sp. | reverse complement strand
TGAAATATAGAAACCATGGCATTATACGACCTTGCAGGCGCAATGCAAGAGAAATCCACAAGGAAGTGGAGATATGCGGACGAAAAGCCCTTTTGAACGCTGGGGAGGACGTGGGCTTGGCCAAGAGACGGTAACTGAGCTCGCACGAGCAGTCCACTGGACTGTTCGGCTCGTGCGTACGCTCTTGGCCAAGACCACGTCCTCCCCAACACGCCCGACCAAGCACTTGGCAAACCCTTCTCACTTCGCGCTATGCGGAAGAACCCCTTCCACTTCCATCATGCGCTGAAGGAATTCCTCGCAGGCGCGCGAGCGTAGGCGGTACTTCTTCCACACGAGAAACGAGGCAATCTGAAGCGGCGGATCGAACGGGACAAAACGCAGGTCGGCGCTTTCATCCACCTGCAGCAGGTGGTCGATTCCCACGGCACAAGCGGCGCCCGAACGTACCAGATGCGACGCATTCCCTATGAGGTCGAAATGCCCCACCACGTTCAGCGACTCGGGGCGCAAGGCGCCGCCCGACCACTCCCCAAGGTCAACCGCCTTATTCGACGTGCGCGAGCTGAGCAGTAACGGCATACCCGCCAAATCGTCGGAGGTTACGTTCTCTAGAGCGCCCCAACGGCCCGAGGCAGCCACCGCAACGCCCACGCGATCGGCCCTCGGCATGCGGAGCCACTCGTATTTCTCTAAATTTACCGGCTCAAGCAACAGCGCAAAATCGATGAGGCCCCTCTCGAGGCGTTCCTCAACCGCATCGGCATTGCCCGTATAGAGATCTATTGTCACGCCCGGATGTTCATCGCGAAGGCTCGCAAATGCCTCGAGCACCGTTCGCATCTCCTGGGTTTCGCCCGCTCCAATGCGTATAGGCCCCGCGATACCGAGTTCCTGGTCGGCCAATTCGGCCTCGGTTTGCTCCACGAGGGACACGATTTCCTCAGCGCGCTGACGCAGGCGCATGCCGTCCCCCGTGAGCACGCATGACCGATTGGTCCGTTCAAACAGATCAACGCCCAGCTCGTGTTCCAGGTCGGCGATCTGGCGCGACAGCGTGGGCTGCGTCACATGCAGCACATTGGCCGCTTCGGTCATGTTCTCCTCGCGCGCCACCGCCAAAAAATAGCGTAGGGTTCGCAACTCCATTGCACCCTCCAAATCCTGTCTGGTCACCTCAACAGTCTATCATTCGTAATCCGTATATCTAGTTAGTCTTTATAGGCAATATACATTGCAAGTACGCAGGCATACGCTATAGCCATCCCCTAGAGAAGATGGAGAGCACTATGCAATACACCACCCTCGGCCATTCCGACATTAAGATTTCCAAGCTTTGCCTGGGCGGCATGAGCTTTGGCGAGGCCAGCCCCGATTTCCACCAGTGGACTATCGGCCCCGACGAGACCCGTGCCGTCATCAAGCGTGCAATCGACGCTGGCATCAACTTTATCGACACCGCCAACTGCTACAGCTTTGGCACGAGCGAGGAGTACATCGGCGCCGCGCTGCGCGAGCTGGGCATCGCGCGCGAGGACGTCGTCCTTGCCAGCAAGGTGCACTTTAACGAAGGCGGCCTTTCCGCCGCAGCCATCAAGCGCGAAATCGAAGGTTCACTCAAACGCCTCGGCACCGATTACTTGGACCTCTACATCATCCATCGCTTCGATTACGACGTGCCCATGGAAGAGACTATGGAAGCGCTCAACGACTTGGTGCGCGAGGGCAAGGTGCGTGCGCTCGGCGCCAGCGCCATGTACGCCTACCAGCTGCATAACCTACAGATTGTTGCGCGCGACAACGGCTGGACGCCCTTTACGAGCATGCAATGCCACTACAACCTGCTCTACCGCGAGGACGAGCGCGAGATGATTCCCGTATGCCGCCAGTACGATATGGCCATCACGCCATACAGTCCTCTGGCGTCCGGCCACCTGTGCCGCCCCACGTGGGAGAGCACCAGCACCCGCGGCGCCACCGACAAGACCATGGTCAACAAGTATGACCACGACCGCGCCATCGACATGCCCATCGTTGAGCGCGTGGCCAAAGTCGCAGCCGACCACGGCGTGCCGATGTCGCAGGTCGCGCTCGCATGGCACTGGGCGCGCGGCGTCGAGGCCCCCATCGTGGGTTGCTCCAAGCCCGAGCGCGTCGACGATGCCGTAGCGGCGCTTGACCTGACCCTCTCCCCCGCCGAGGTTGATTTCCTTGAGGAGCTCTATCAGCCGCACGCACTCGTGGGACCCAAGGGTCGCCCGGGCGAGAAGCCGCTCGCCGGCACCACCAAGGTCAAAACAACCCGCTAGGTCGCGCAATGGACGCAAAGACCCTGGAAGCCCTACACGATGCCGGCTGTTGCGACGGACTCATCTCCGAACTCGACAACCTACCGAGCATCTGCGCACGCATCTGCCGCCTTAAAACCTACCGCCGCGACCTACTCGAGCGCGTCCATGCCGAGCAGCGAAAACTCGAAACCCTCGATTACCTCATCTATACGTTGCAGCAAGAATGCCAAACAAAGGAGACCAGCTATATGAAGTCAAGGGCTAAGCCATAGATTCTAAGACCTTTTGATTTGTTGGAACGTTGCAGCTTGAGAACCGAATATCGAATGCTTTTGGGCATGGCGAAGCGGGCGGCGAGGCCGCCTGCGATGCCTTTTGCATGGACCGCCCTATTCCCTCTCCGGGTCGTACGGGGCCTGGTCGCGCATCACCGCGAACACGATGTGGCACAGCTTCCTCGCCACGGCCGTGACGGCCACGCGGTGGGGCTTGCCCTCGGCGCGCTTCTTTTCGTAGAAGGCGCGCAGCCCCGGGTCGCACTGCCTGGCGCGGTTGGCCGCCAGCCACAGAGCGCGGCGAAGGTACGGCGAGCCGTGCTTGGTTATGGGGCCGCCGCCGCTGTCGAACTGCCCGGACTGGCTCACCGACGAGTTCAGCCCGGCATAGCTCACCAGGGCGGGCGCGTTTCGGAAGCGCGACACGTCGCCTATCTCGGAGACTATCTGGGCGCCCGTGACG
>CAKUEV010000248.1 GCA_934646845.1 uncultured Slackia sp. | reverse complement strand
ATCAAGCTCGGGCACGCCCAGACCATGAAGCGCGCGCAGCGGCTCGCGGCGCGTAAAAATCGCGGTGCCTGAATAACCCTTCTTCTCGGCATAGCTCCAAAACTGCAGGTAGCCAGGAAGATCTAGATCGATCTGACCCTCTTGCAATTTCGTCTCTTGAAGGCAAATCGCATCGGCGTCCAAATCGAGCACTGAGTCCTCGAAACCCTTCTTCACCGCAGCTCGCAGGCCATTCACATTCCATGAAATCAAACGCATGACGCGCACTCCTCTTCAAAAACGAAAAACGGGCCGGATAACCCAGCCCGTCAAGTGTAGCAGTCCGGCCGTGCGCGGCACACCGCGCCACGCATCTTCCGAATTCGTTTATTTCTCCTGCTCAGTGCCCTTCTTTTTGGAAAGCCCAAGCTTTGCCGCGATATGCAGAATGCGGTCGTGCTGCCAAATCGCAAGAATTCCGATAACCGCCGCGATGCCGAACAGAATGGCGCTTTGGCCGTAATCTCCTTCGATAAGTCTATCGGCGCCAAGCGTGCTAATGAGCACGCCGGGGATGCGCCCGACATTCGCGAGCACCACAAAGTTGCGCATGCTCATATTCGTAAGCGGAACCAGGTAGGTGAACACGTCTTTCGGCAAACCAGGAATGAGGAACAGGATGAACACCATAACATCGAGCTTTTCAGAATTCTCGAAGCGTTCAAGCTTGTTCATCCACTTCTCGGGAATCATCGCGCGAACGAACGGCGCGCCGAGCTTATGCACGATTGCGAAAATGAAGGCGCTCGAAATCACAGCGCCCACAATTACGACGAGGGCGCCAATCCATGGGCCATACATCATGCCGGCCGCGATTTGCACGACTTCGCCGGGAATGAACGCCACCACGATTTGCAGGAACTGGAAGGCGAGCAGAATGAACACGCCGCCGACGCCCGCGTTGCGCACATCTTCAAGCACGCGCTGCAAACCGTCAGGCTTGGAAAGTTCAGAAATCCACGGCGCGATAAGCACGCACACACCCGCCATGAGCACGAAGAACAACCCCAGGCCAACTAATTTGAAAATATCGGCCTTGGTCAAACGAGCAAGAGAAGGACGCTCGGAAACGGGGACTTCGTACTTTTCGTTAAAGGCTTCCTTTTTCGCTTCGTATTTCTCGCGATGCTCTTCGCGCTTTTCCTGAAGCTCCTCGCGCTTTTCCTGAAACTCTTCTTTTTTCAGAGCAATCTTGCCGGTCATGCCCGACGAATCCATCGCCATCTGGTTCACCTAGTTTCATCAAAGCGCCTCACCCAAACGCATTGACGCCATTGTGACGCAAAAGACGGTGGCGCCAGGCGAAAAACCCGAATGCCACCGTCTTGCCGTAATTTCGTTAGGTTGCCGTAACAATCGATACGGATTAAGACGAATGTCGCCAGAACAAAACCTGTTCGACTGGGCTACTCGCCCTTCGCCGCCTTGTCGAATTCGCTCTTGAACGCAGCGAACATGCCTCCTATGCCGGGTTCTTTGCGAGAAGGCTCCTCGTCGGCATCTTCGTCATCGTCTTCGTCATCGTCATCGTCATCGTACCCGTCGTCATCGGGCTCTTCGTATTCGCCCTCGTCGTCGGCCGCCTCGACAAGCGCCTCGCCCTCGTCGTCGTACTCTTCGTCGTACTCTTCGTCGACGTCTTCCTCGAGGTCCTCGTCGCCGGCCTTGGCCTTATCGAATTCTTCTTTGAAGGCGGCAAACATGCCCTTGGTTTTCGATTCGCGTTCGGCGACCTCTTCGCCCACTTCGGTCTCTTCGCCCGCAGCAGCCTTGTTGAACTCTTCCTTGAATGCGCCAAACGCGTCTTTAGTCGCGCTCACTTGGCGGCCAACGCCTTCGGCGCCCTCTTTCACCGCCGCGCCCGCAGCAGCCGTCGCGGCCTCAACCTTGGGCTTTGCAGCATCAGCCGCCTCCTTGGCGGCAGCGGCCGTTTCCCGCGCGCGAGCTCCAGCCTTCGCCGTGAATTTGCCAGCCGCCTCGGCCCAACCGCCTTCGGGAGAAAGTTCCCACACGTCGTCGGAAACCAAAATCGCGCCCTTGAACACGACCCCTTCGCTCGCTTCGCGCGAATCTTCCTTCACGGCCAAATCGGCGCCCATGCCATGCTTAAAGCCCGCAATACAGCTCGCCGGCACCTCAAGCGTTCCCAGAAGAAGCTTCGCCGTAGCGCCGTTGCTCGCCTCTACGGCTTCGACCTGGCCCGTTTCGATATCGAACGTGATGTTGCTCACGAAGCCGACCGCCGTTTCGTCGGCGGTCATGATCGGCAGGCCTTCCCACAGAACGCACTTATCCCAATCGAGCCCCATGGCTCGACATATCGCATGGCCCGAAGTGGGCGCATCAGGCTTGATGCGAATGCGACCGTCAACGAAGTCGAACCCGTCGAGCGCCACGAAAATGTCTTTGCGGTGGAACATCCACAGCAAATCGGGACGCTTCACTATAAAGCCAATGCAGCGTCGCTCGGTCGGGTGGAACACGCACGATTTCACCTTGCCGATGCGCTTCGTTCCCTTCTTGCCGCCCACAACGCGGAGCTTTCGAATATCGTGGCTTGTCACCAGCTTCTTACGAGCCATGTCGGCTTCCCTTCCGTTCGCGAAAAGGGCCGGCGCAAGGCCGACCCTTCATTGTGCTGTACCTGTAGCTGCGGCGTTATTCTGCCTTCTGCTCTTCTTCTGCGGCCTCTTCGACTTGCTCGACGGCCTGCTCAACAGCGGCTTCTGCCTGAAGCTCGTCTGCGACCTGCTCGGCATTCGCGGATGCTTGCTCGGCGTTTTTCGCCACCTGGGCGGCAATGCGCTCGCGGGCGGCGTCGATCTTCGCGCGCAGCTCGTCGTTCTTTTCGGCGAATACGGGCTTCACGCCCTCGGCCGCCTCATGCGCGCGGCCCGCAACGACCTGAGCGCCCTGGGCGATAGCATCGGCAGCCTGTTTGCCGCGGTCGGACGCGGTTGCATACGCCTGCTGGGCGCCCTGAGCGACATTGGTG
>CAKUEV010000247.1 GCA_934646845.1 uncultured Slackia sp. | reverse complement strand
CGTATATGCTGATGGATTCGAAGATGACCAGCGCCGATGCGAAGTGCGCATGGAGCGACAACGCGACCGACGGCGCGAAAACGCGCGAGGCCGCGCTTGCCGATGGCTCTATGGTGCAGGCCGACACGCTCGAAGGCTTGGCCGAAAAGCTTGGCATGTCGGGCACGAATCTCAAGGCAACCGTTGATGCGTGGAATGCCGCATGCGCTGCGGGTGAGGACGCTGCGTATGGCCGCAAGGTTCAGCTTACCGCTCTCGATGCGGCGCCGTATTACGCCTGGAAGACGCAGAACACCAACATCGGTTCTATCGGTGGCCTGATCATCGATACCGATGCTCGAATCCTCGATGTTGACGGCAACCCGATTCCGCACCTGTATGGCGGCGGCGTGAATACCGCCGGCTGGCTTGGCCCTTACTACCCCGGTTCGGGCACGTGCCTGCAGGGCGCTCTGAATTGGGGCCGCATCGCAGGTGCAAGCGCAGCCGCGTCGAAGTAGGGTAGAAAACCTGCTAAACGCTACGAGCACGTAACAGGTTTCATCGCAACCCCGCCGACCAACCCTCCCCGGTCGGCGGGGTTTTCCTATTCTGATAGAGAACCTTTCGCATCCAAAGTCAGCGAGCGGCAAGTTGGCGAGTGTAGTTCGGGCGTTGAAAATGCCTGCCTATGCGCCCGAGCGGGCGCGCCCAGCTCAGCTGGGCTCAGCGTACTTTGGTACGCGATCCGCAGCTTGAGCCCGAAATGCGCCGTCAGCTTGCCGCGCAGCGTCGAGTAGTGCGCCGTTCGGAAGAACGGCGCAACCTCTTACATCACATAGCCCATGGAAAGCGAGATGTTGCGGGCTGCTTTCACGACGGAATGCGCCATGGTTTCGAATTCGCTTTCAGGCATGTCGGCGTTCGATCCGCTCACGCCTACGGCGGCAATGGCGTCGCCCGAGAAATCGAAGATGGGTGCTGCGAGGCAGCGGTGGTTCGCCTCAGACTCCTCGCAATCGACGGCCCATCCGCGACGACGCACCCCATGCAGGTATTTCAAGAACTCTTGCTTGTTCGTGATGGTGTTGGCCGTGTGCGCCTCGAACGTGAATCCGTAGAGCGTTTCTTCCAGCTCGTCTGCGGAAAGGCATGCGAGCAGGCATTTTCCCATAGATGAGCAGTGCGCGGGGTAGCGTTTGCCCACGCGCGTGAACAGCTCGTCGGCCCTGTTGGTGGCTTCTTTCGAAATGATAGAGACGAAAGGCCCGTCGAGCACGCCTAAATATGCGGGCAGCTTCAGCTCGCGTTCAAGCGCGGCAAGGTGTGGCTTGGCCTCGACCTGCAGTTCGAGCGAATTGATGTGGTAACTCAGCATGCTGAAAAGCTTCGGCCCAATCGCGTAGGTGCCATTGAGCGTTTTCGTGACGTAATCGCGTTCGAGCATGGTGGCTAAAATGCGGTGCACGGTCGACTTGCTCATGGCGGTTTGCGTTGCGAGCGCCGAAAGACCCATAGGCTCGCGCGATTGAGCGAGCGTTTCGAGCAGGTCGAATGCCCTCTCGAGCACCTGCACGTTTCCCGTTTTCGGTTTCTCTGGCGAATCTCCCATAATCCCCTCCTCGTCAAAGAGACGAGGAATACTATACGCCCACACGGCGCTATGAGCTGCTGAAACCTGGGTGAAAAAATGGGCCCTCGCAATAAAACGAGGGCCCAGCGTCAATCTATCGTTGCGTGCGTTTCGGGCGGCTTACCTGCCGAAAAGGCGGGCAAAGAACCCCTTTTTCTTCGGCGTGGGGGCGGGCTGCGGCTTTTTCGCTTGCGTGGCGGCAGGCGCGGCGGTTGCGGCAGGCGCCTTGGCTTCGGCGGGCTTTTTCGCCTCGACGGCGGGCTCGGCTGCATTGCCGGTCTGCTGCTTCGCTTCCTGGGTGTCTTCATCAAGCGTTTCGGCGATTTTCGCGATCACTTCTTCAAGCGCAGCATCGACATCGGATGCCTGAACGGGCTTTTCGACGACGTCAGCTTTCGGCTTTTCGCTCTTGACCTCGACGGGAACCTGCGCATCTTCCTTCTTAGGCTCATCGTCGATGGCGATTTCGAGGGGCGCTTTTTCCAAGGAGGCGGGATTCGCCTCGACGGCAGCATGCTTTCCCTCGGCCTCGGCTTCGACAGCGGTTTCGCCTCCGGCCTCCTCCGCCTGCTCGATTTCCTCGGCGGTCACGAAATCTTCCTTGGCGTCTTCTGCCATATCGGCCATGGTGGAAGAAAGCGTAGGCGCGGTTGCGGGGGTGCCGCTTACCGCCGCGTCGACGAACTGGGGGGAGGTCAGGCCCGTGGCGCGGGCGCGCTCGGCGGCGATGTAAGCCTCTTTGATGAGGTGGTCTTGCGCGTCGAACGGGTGGCGGCCTTCGGGCACGAAGGCGCACAGGTCGGTAAACGTGCCGTCGCTTTGCAGCTCGCGCAGCTTCGCGGTGTCAGAGAGCATGGTCGTGAAGTAGTCGAGCACGCGGGCGCGCAGCGCAGGGTCGTTCACCGGCCAGGCGATTTCCACGCGTTTGTCCAGGTTGCGCGTCATAAGGTCGGCGCTCGACAGGAACACCGTGGTTTCGTCGCCCACGCCGAACGCGTAGATGCGCGAGTGTTCGAGCAGGCGGCCAACCACGCTCACGATGCGAATGTTCTCGGTTTCTCCGGGAATGCCGGGAACCAGGCACGAAATGCCGCGCACCAGCATGGTGATCTTCACGCCTGCGCGGCTTGCCTCGGTGAGCTTCTCGATCATGTCGCGGTCGGTGATCGCGTTGCTCTTCATGAGGATGCGGGCGGGCTTGCTGGCCTTCGCCTTCGCGATTTCGCCGTCGATGGCCTCGCACATGCGCGGCTTGATCATGAGCGGCGCCACACGCAGTTCCTTATAGTCGCTCGACGCGCTTTCCAGTTGCATGCTGCGGAAGAAGCGCGCGGCATCTTGGCCAACCACGGGGTCGGCGGTAATCATGGAAAGGTCGGTGTAGAGCTTGGCGGTTTTCTCGTTGTAATTGCCCGTGCCGAGCTG
>CAKUEV010000246.1 GCA_934646845.1 uncultured Slackia sp. | reverse complement strand
GCACTAAATGTGCTGTTCGTCGCGAGCAGGACTGTTTGAGTTTAGCGAAACGCCGCACCCCTACTCGCATGCACCAAAGATTTAAATGCCTCGAGCTTTGAGGCTGTTCAGCAATCCGTCGTTGTCAATGATGTTCTGAATGAACTCGGGGAAGGGCAGCGCCTGGAAGGTTTCGCTCGTGGTCTCGTCGGTAATCACACCCGTGCCGAAATCGATAGACACGGTGTCGCCCGCGGCAATGGCCTCGGCGGCTTCGGCGCTCTCCAGAATAGGCAGGCCGATGTTGATGGCGTTGCGATAGAAGATGCGCGCGAAGCTTGCGGCAATGACGCATGCCACGCCGTTGTCTTTCAGCACGCGCGGCGCATGCTCGCGAGAAGAGCCGCAGCCGAAGTTCTTGTTGGCAACAATGATGTCGCCCGGCTTTACGTTCTTCACGAACTCGGTGTCGATATCTTCCATCGCGTGCGAGGCGAGTTCTTTGGGGTCGGCAATATTGAGGTAGCGGGCAGGAATAATAACGTCGGTGTCGACGTTATCGCCATACTTGAAAACAGTGCCCTGAGCAGTCATTTTCATGGAACAAAGGCTCCTTTGTAGGTTGAATACGTGTTTTCGTCGTTCTGACGAACGACGAAGAGGCCGACGCTGCGATCGAGCCGGGCGCCGAATCTTCGGCCGGTGAGCCGTCCTCGCGTACCGAAGTACGCGTCGGCCGTCTCCTCGGCCGAATCTTCAGCACCAGGCTCGCTCTCGCTGGCTTTCCGTCGACCTACTTCGTTAACGTTGTTCTCACAATGAGGCGGGATCGGTGATGTAGCCCGTGGTGGCCGATGCGGCGGCAACGGCGGGGCTGGACAGGTACACTTCCGACTCCACGTGGCCCATGCGGCCTACGAAGTTGCGGTTCGTGGTCGAAATCGCGCGTTCGCCCGCGGCCAGAATGCCCATGTGGCCACCCAAGCACGGACCGCAGGTCGGCGTGGAGATGATCGCGCCAGCCTCAATGAAGACTTCGGCCAAGCCTTCGCGAATGCATTGCAGCTCGACTTCCTGCGTTGCGGGCATCACAATGGCGCGCACGCCGTCGGCAACTTTGCGGCCTTTCAGAATCTCTGCGGCAATACGCATGTCCTCGATGCGGCCGTTCGTGCACGAGCCAATAACCGCCTGGTCGATTTTCACGTCGGCGAACTCGGTGACGGGCTTGGTGTTTTCGGGCAGGTGGGGTGCTGCAACCGTGGAAGGAACGGTGGAAAGGTCGATGTCGATCACGCGCTCGTATTCGGCGTCGTCGTCGGCGGTAAACACGACGGGCTCGTGCTGCGCGCGGCCCTTCATGTATTCGATCGTCTTCTCGTCGACGGGGAAGATGCCATTTTTCGCGCCGGCCTCAATAGCCATGTTCGCAATGCTGAAGCGGTCGTCCATGGAAAGCGATGCAACGCCTTCGCCCTGGAATTCCATACTCTGGTACAGGGCGCCGTCGACGCCAATCATGCCGATGATGTACAAAATCACGTCTTTGCCCGAAACCCAAGGGTTCAGCTTGCCCGTGAGATTGAACTTAATGGCGGAAGGCACGCGGAACCAGGCCTTACCCGTGGCGATGCCGGCGGCGCAGTCGGTGGAACCCACGCCCGTCGAGAACGCGCCCAGCGCGCCATAGGTGCAGGTGTGGCTGTCGGCGCCAATGATCACGTCGCCAGAAGCGACGATGCCCTGCTCAGGAAGCAGCGCGTGCTCAACGCCCATGCGGCCCACATCGAAGAAGTTCACAATGTCGTGCTTGCGTGCGAAATCGCGGCACTCTTTGCACTGCTCGGCGCTCTTGATGTCTTTGTTCGGGGCGAAGTGGTCCATAACAAGGGCGACCTTCGTGCGGTCGAACACCTTGTCCATGTCGGCCTTCTTCAGCTCGCGAATAGCCACCGGTCCGGTGATGTCGTTGGCGAGCGCGAGGTCGATGTTCGCCTCGATCAGCTGACCGGGCACTACGGAATCGAGCCCGGCGTGCGCCGCCAAAATTTTCTGGGTCATGGTCATGCCCATATGGAATCCCCCTTAAAGATGGTTGATGACAACAAGGAAATGAATGTTGAGGGGCAGTGTGTACGCCCAGGGGACGCTTGGAGCGTTACCCCGAGGAAGCGTGCGCGTCGCCCCTCAACACGGGGCCGGGAATCGCATCCCGGCCCCGAACGGTGCTACATGCGGTTCAGGGCGGAAATGAGGCCCTTGATGGATGCGGTAATGATGTCGTGATGCTCGCCGGCACCCCAAACGATCTTGCCGTCCGGGTCCTCGACGCCCACGTAGGCCATGGCCGAGCTGTCGGAGCCGCCAGTCATGGCATGCTCGCTGTAGCTCGCGATATGCGCTTTCAGCCCCAGCTTCTCCATGGCGTTGCACACCGAGTCGAGGCGACCGTTGCCGTTGCCGATCACGTCCTGCTCGTCGCCGTCGATCTTCACGGTCACGAACGCCTTGAAGGCCTTGTTGTTCTCGGCATGCGTGAAGTGGAAGTCCATGAGCTCAATGCGGCCTTCGTGGTTCACATAGTTCTCGTGGAAGATGCGGTTCACTTCTTCAGGCGACAGTTCGGCATGCGTGTGGTCGGAAACGTCCTTGGAAGCGTAGCTCAGCTCTTCGCGCATCTTCGGGGGCAGCACGTAACCGAAGTTCTGCTCCAGAATGTAGCCAATGCCGCCCTTGCCCGACTGGCTGTTGATACGAATGACGTCGGTCTCGTAATGGCGGCCCACATCGGTGGGGTCGATCGGCAGGTACGGCGTGGTCCAGTGCTCGGGGTCGTGCTCCTCGCGCCACTTCAGGCCCTTGGCGATAGCGTCCTGATGGCTGCCCGAGAAGGCCGCGAACACGAGCTGGCCAGCGTAGGGGCGGCGCGGCTCAACCTTCATATTGGTCACGCGCTCGTACAGTTCGACCAGTTCAGGCATGTTGGCGAAGTTCAGCTGCGGATCAACGCCATGGGCGAACATGTTCATGGCGACGGTAATCAGGTCGGTGTTGCCCGT
>CAKUEV010000245.1 GCA_934646845.1 uncultured Slackia sp. | reverse complement strand
CGAACAAATCGCGCAACGCCTGCTCGATTTGCGAAAGAAAACGCTTTTCAATTTGGCCTTTAATGAAGTCGGTATCGACGGTGGCGAGCAGGAAGCCCACGCTCGACGCCTGCGGCTGCATGCGTCCTAAAAACGCATCGACCTGCGCCGGGTTCACCGTGCCATACGATTTGACCTTTTCGATAACGGCTTGCCAAGTTTCATAGGGGTTGTTTGGATCCATATTTATTCAAGCCGCCTTCCCTCCGTAGATGGTATCGAAATTATAGCGGCCAATCCTCCAATTGTGGTGTCTTCAGCGGGGTGTGGAAATTAAAACAACGCGTCGATGACGCGCAGGCCCTCGTCGGTGACCTGTCGCATTTTTCCGACGGTGGAAATGAGGCCTGCTTCCTCGAGCTTTTTGAGCGCGCGATGGGCGCTGCTCGCCGCAAGGCCAAGCTCTTCGACGATGTCGGTCACGCGCAGCGTTGGTTGGTCCAAGAACAAATAAAGCACGTCTTTCTCGCGGTCGGAAAGGGCGGGCACCATTTGCTTGCGCTGTTCACGTGTGGGCGCGCCCTTCGGCGCGTCGAAATCTTCCTCGGGTTTCACGCTGATGGTAACCACGGAGCCGCATTTGATGTTGTCCTCGATCGTGATGCGACCGTGCGAGAACGAAAGGTATTCCTTTACCAAGGGCAATCCGCTGCCAACGCCGCGGATGTAGCGCTTCATGTCGCTTGTGGCCGACGAAAAGCCAGGCATTTGCGCCTTTTCCTTTTGGGGAATGCCGGGGCCTTGGTCGGTGAAGCGAATCGTGTTGCCCTTATCGAAAATCGAAACCACGATTTCCTTGAATTGGGCATGAATGAAATTCTCGCTGACTTCGCGAATCGCGGTATAGGGAATGCTGCCGCCGGCCTGCTGGGCCTGGGTGTAGATAGTGGAGGCAAGATTCTCGATGAACTCCGCCGTGGTGGTGGGAGCTATTTCAGTCACGCGTGGCGCGCTTCGGAAGTCGTCATAGCAAGCGATTCGTGCGCTCGCGATAGCGCGAGAGTAATCCTCGTTGACTCCAGATGCGGGCTCGGGTGCGTTTTGTGCTGTGTTTAGTGTAGGTTCCAACGCTTTTCCCAAGTTATTCCAGGTTTTCCGCTAATTTTCACTCGCTTGGAAAATTGTAAAAACTTTTTCACGAATGAGTTCCACCATTCTAGAGGTGGAAAGTCATGTTTTTCAAGACTCTTTCCACTCATGGTGGAAATTTCCATAGCCACCAACCTCATGTTTTCCGAGTTTTCCACTTTTTATTCAAGGAATGTGGAAAACGGTGGAAATGATTGGAAACCAATGCGGAAAACCTTGAAAAACAGCTTGACTTACTGGAAAACAAAGGGGAGAGAATGGAAAAACGCGACGTTTTGTACGCTTTCCTGAAAAGTCCAGAGCAAGTTTCGAATTTCTACTGGAAAAATTGGCTGGAACATGGAAAATCCCAGTTCATAGTAGCTTTTTGAGATTTCTGCAAAGCGGTTTCCTTGGTGCTGGAAAACATTTTTCCAAAGTGAGTTTCACGGTTTTCCGCGTAGTTTTCCACCGGAAAAACCGCGTAATGCCTGGGTTTTCCTCATTTTCCACATTTTTAGACGGTGAATAAGCTTAGTTTTCCACAATGAGGCGTATTTGCCCCTTGACCATGCGGTGGAAGGAGCCGGAATGGCGCTTCGGCGGTTTTCCGCGGTTGGAAAACTCCTTGCTTTCCGTTCGTTTTTCCACTCGTGAAGAATTCGTCGTGAATTGAAACCTATATATAGTGTTGAAAACACAAGCGAGCCTACTAGTAGCGGTTTTTCGCGTGAAAGCGCCGATTTCTTTCGAAAATGCTTTATGAACTGCGTGAAAAGGGGGTTTACATCCGATTTCGCTACGTTATACTTGTACGGCTATTCATTGAGAAACACATGCTGCAATAACGTGAAAGGGAGTCGAAATGAAGCGCACCTATCAGCCGAATAACCGCAAGCGCGCCAAGACCCACGGTTTCCGCGCACGCATGGCGACCAAGGGCGGCCGTGCCGTTCTCGCTCGTCGTCGCGCCAAGGGCCGCAAGCGTCTGACCGTGTAAAAACCTCGGAGGTCGGCGTGAAATCGACAATTAGGTCGAGCGCCGACGTTTCGCGGCTTTTTTCGCAGGGAAAACGCTTCAGCACACCGTTCGCAACGGTGCTTGTGCTGAAGAGAACTGAGCAACACGACCATGATTTGCATGGTCGTGTTGCTTTTATAGCGGGAAAAAAGCTCGGCAACGCCGTTTGGCGCAACGCCGCGAAACGCCGGCTCCGTGCAATCGTGTGCGATCTTGGAGGCCCGTGGGAGGGTTGGGACGTCGTAATTTCGGCACGCTCCACCATTCTGAAGGCTTCTTATAGTAAAGTGAGCCACGCATGCGAAAAGGCCCTTGAAAAGGCCGGTTTAATCAATCCTGCTTCGCGATAATGCTCCGGGCGGGAGTTTGTGGAAGAAGGCATATTCGATGAATGCCGTGTTTGCGTTTGTGCGCTCGCTGCCTAAGTGGGCCGCCTTGCTCGCGATTCAATTCTATCGTGCTGCCATTTCCCCAATTTTTGGCCCCTGCTGCCGCTATGTTCCCACGTGCTCGGAATACGGGCTCGAGGCGATTCGACGTTTCGGCTTGCGCAAGGGAGGCTGGCTCGCCATAAAACGCATCGCAAGGTGCCACCCTTTTCATGAGGGCGGCTATGATCCTGTTCCCGACAAGCTCTAGAAAGGCAGTGCCGTATGTGGGACGTGTTTAAGGACTGGATATTCGATTGCATCGCATTCTTCGCCAATTTCCTTGGCGACTGGGGTCTTGCGATCATCGTTATCACGGTTATCTTCCGTTTGCTTGTTGCTCCCATCATGCACAAGCAAATCAAGTCGACCTTCCAAATGCAGAAGGTCCAGCCTCTTATGCAAGAGATCCAGAAGAAGTTCGCCGACGATCCCGTTCGCCAGAACGAGGAAATGCAGAAGCTCTACGCTGAAACCAAGTTCAACCCCTT
>CAKUEV010000244.1 GCA_934646845.1 uncultured Slackia sp. | reverse complement strand
CGTGTGTGAACGTGTTTTCCGAAGAGGAGCTCGATCTTTCCGATCGCAAGGTGAAGTCGTATGTGGGCAAGACGTGTCGAAAAGCGCTTTCGAGCGTAGAAAATCGTCGTGGCGAATTCGAGCCCGATTCGTCGTTTCAGGGCGAGGTGCGCGACTATTTCGCCAATCAGGTCGATTTCGTGAGTCTGTCGCGTCAGTGCGCTCGGTTCATCGCCGAAGAGTTGGGTCATATGGAATCGCCTGAAAGCTGCGACGTGCTCGTGGCCGATTTCGAAGACGACGCGCCCAAGGTTTCGTCCGAGACGCCTGAGGAAGACCAGGAAGCCGCATACGAGGCGCAGGGCAAGCGCTATTTCGTCGTGGCGCTGCTGAATAGTCGTCCCGCATTCATGCATGAAGTGGGCGGGGGAGAGCTTGGCACGCGCGTCGACATCGCGCGCCATCACGCCATTTTGCCGAATCCCTCGCAGAAGCTTTCGAGCTATGCGCTTGTGGAAAGCAAAACGCTCGAGGTGTTGTTCTGCGACAAGGAGCGCGAGATTTCGGGCGAGAAACGACTGCTTTTGCCCGAGGGCTTGCTGCAATGTTCGAGCGAGGCTTCGAGCAAGGAAGTCGTCGATACGGTGACGCGTATCGTTGAGGAGGTCGCGCAGGAATTCGGCGCGAACACGGCCGTGGCCGCTTCGAAGGCAAAGGCCTACGTGAATGAAAACGCCGATGATTCCGCATATCTTGCGCCGTGGGACATGGCTGAAGAAGTGTTCGACGACGAGCCCATGCAGAAGCGTTTTGAGGAAGCGGTCGCGGCCGAAAACTTGCCCGACAAGGTTCCCATGGAGAAGAAGGCGGCGCAGCGCTTGGCTCGCAATCACAAGATTCGTACCGATACGGGCATCGAAATCACCTTCCCTACGGAGTACTCGCACAACCCCGATTTCATCGAGTTCGTGAGCATGCCGAACGGCATGATTTCTATTGAGCTGAAGAATATCGGGAACATTGAGAACAGGTAATACATTGGCCGAACGGTGGGCTCCTGTCCGCGTGGACGGAGATGCGCTTCCGCTTCGGTCAAGTCCTGCTCGCGACGAAGGCGCCACTGGCGCCTTCTGCTCGTGCGGAATCTATCGGAAACGCATCACCGTCCGCGCGGTCTAAACCGTGAATTGTGTCGTCAGCAAGGATGCGCTGCATTTCGTGCCGTGATTATTATTGAGAACACCTGTTCGCTTTTGCTATACTGTTTCGCATGGAAAACGAGCAAACATATTTCACGGGTATGCAAAAGACTACAGGGCTTGCGACGCCTGAAGAGCCTCAGCTGAACGCTGCGCAGCTCGAAGCCGTTACCACGACCGAGGGCTTCGTTCGAGTGATTGCTGGTGCGGGCACGGGCAAAACGCGCGCGCTCACGCATCGGTTTGCGTACTTGGTCAACGACTTGGGCATTTTGCCGGGCAATATTCTGTGCGTCACGTTCAGCAACAAGGCGGCAAACGAAATGCGCCAGCGCATTCGCCGCGTGACGGGCGATAACGATACGGGCTATATTTGCACGTTCCACAGCTTCTGCGTTTCGGTACTGCAGGAAGATTCGCATGCCGTGGGGTACCCTCAAAGCTTCCTGGTGCTCGACAATGCCGATATCGATGCAATGCTGCAGGTGATTTACGAGGAACGCAAAATCACCCTGCGCGAGAAAACCTTCGGCAAAGCGCGCGACATGATCGAGATGCTGAAAACGGTGCAGCGCCCCGACTATTACGTCGACCTTATCTCACTTCCGCTGGCGGAACTCAAGCAAAAATACCTTGATGCACGCTCGGTGGACGACATCATTTTCTACGGTTATTTGTATCAGCAGAAGAAATGCTTCGGTCTCGATTACAACGACCTCATCATCATTACGCTTCATATTTTCGACCATTTCTCCGACATCGCTCTGAAGTGGCAGCAGCGTCTCGAGTACGTCATGATCGACGAATTCCAAGATATCGACGCGCTGCAAATCGCGCTCATGGAAAAGCTCGTTGAATACCATCGCAATCTGTTCGTCGTGGGCGATCCTGATCAAACGATTTATACGTGGCGCGGCGCCGACGTTCGCTATCTGCTCGATTTCGCCGATGCGCATGAAGGGTGCAAAACGATTCTCATGACCGAGAACTATCGCAGCACGCCCGAAGTGCTCGGTGTGGCGAACTCGCTCATCGAGAAAAACAAGCAGCGCATTCCCAAACGGCTCGAGGCGCAGCGCGACGTTCATGGTCCCACGGTATGGCACCATGCGAAATCGCCCGAGGAAGAAGCGGCGTGGATTGTGGAAGGTGCCCAGAAGCTGCATGAGGCTGGGGTAGCGTATCGCGACATGGCGGTGCTGTATCGCGCACACTATGCATCGCGTGCGGTAGAAGAAGCGTTAATGCAGGCCAAAGTTCCCTATACACTGTATTCTGGGGCTCCGTTTTTTGGCCGGCGCGAAGTGAAAGACGCGCTGAGTTACCTGCGTTTCGTGGCGTATCAAGACGATTTGTCGTTCGCGCGTGTGGCGAATGTGCCGAAACGGAACATGGGCCAGCGCCGCATGGCGTTTTTGCGCGAGTGGGCCGATGCGCGCGAGTGCACGCTGTATGAGGCGCTCGAGCGAACCATCGACGATGAAATCTTCAAGCGTACCAAGGCCAAGCAGCTTCTGGGGCTCGTCGAGCGATTCCGCGGGCAGTTCGAGGGGCGCGCGGTGAGCGACGTGATAGCGGCTGTGCTTAACGAGAGCGGCTACGATCGCATGTTGCGCACCGAGGGAAGCCAAGAGCGGCTCGATAATGTAGCCGAGCTCAAACAGAGCATTTATGAGTTCGAAACCACGTGTGGCGAGGAAGTGACGCTCGAGCATTATCTGTCGCATGTGGCGCTGCTTACCAACGCCGATGCGATGGATGGCGCAGCCGACAAGGTGAAGCTCATGACGATTCATGCGGCGAAGGGCTTGGAGTTCAAGCACGTGTTTTTATGCTCGATGAGTGAAGGCGTGCTGCCCTCGAAGAAAACGCGCACGCGCGAGCAAATGGAAGAAGAG
>CAKUEV010000243.1 GCA_934646845.1 uncultured Slackia sp. | reverse complement strand
GCGCGTTCGCCTGATGTCTCCGTTCCAGGTCAACGCCGAACTCGTGAGCCATATCAAGAACCCGAACTGGATCTTCCTGCACTGCCTGCCCGCGTTCCACAACGCCGAAACCGAATATGCGGCCAAGATTAAGGAAGAACACGGTATCGAGGCCATGGAAGTCACGGACGACGTGATTTACAGCGAGCATTCCCACTGCTTCCAGGAAGCCGAGAATCGCATGCACACCATCAAAGCCATCATGGCAGCCACGTTGGGTAACCTTTACATCCCCCGCGTGTAACCGAAAGGGATTTCCCGCCTTGCGGGCCGTGTTGCTGGATCACTGCCCGCGACGCCTAACGTCCCCGTCGATTTTTCACCCGAGCGTCGCGCTCAACAGGCGCGACGCCCCAACTTCGCTCCGCTTACCCCTTTTTCAGAAAGGAGCAATCAATGTCTCACAACACTGAGGAGGCGAATTCAACGCCTAAGGAGAACAAGCCGAAGAAAAAATTCAAGATGCCCAACACCTACGTCATCTTGTTTGCGATTATCGGCATCATTGCAGTTCTCACTTGGATTGTACCGGGCGGCGCCTACGAACTCAACGATTCTGGAAACGCCATTTCGGGCACGTATCATACGGTCGATTCGAACCCGCAAGGCATCTGGGACGTTTTAATGGCCCCCATCACGGGCATGCTGGGCTCCGGCGCAATCTCGGGAGCGATTTCCATCTCACTCACGATTCTTCTGTTTGGCAGCTTCCTGGAGATGATGGATAGGACGGGCGCTCTGCGCACCGCCATCAAGCGCATCACCATGAAGAACCAAAACAACATGCACCTCCTCATCGCATTGCTCACGATTATCATGGCTTTCTTCGGAACTTTGGAAGGCGCCTACGAAGAAGGCATCGTGTACTTCCTGATGTTCGTACCCGTGATTTTGGCCTTGGGGCTCGATACCGTGACCGCCATCATGATCGTGGTTCTCGGCACCCAGATTGGCTGCTTGTCCTCGGTGGTCAACCCGTTTTCCACTGGCATCGCGTCGGGCATCGCAGGCATTAGCGCCGGCGAGGGCATGATCGTACGCCTCGTGATGTTCGTGCTGTTCACGGGCATCGTTATCTTCATCATCTGCCGCTACGCCGATAAGGTGAAAGCCCATCCCGAGAAATCGGTGCAGTTCTTCCGCCGCCACCTCGACGTCGAAGAATTCCCCGCGGCTGACGATGAGGATCTCACGCTCTCGAAGCCCCAGAAGAACGCACTCATCGTGTTCTGCCTCACCTGGGTCATCATGATCATCGGCCTCATCCCGTGGACCTCACTCAATCCCGATTGGACCTTCTTCGAGGATTTCGTGGCGTTCATCGGGGCGACGCCCGTGCTCATGCAGGTTTTCGGCGTCGACATCACGCCGTTCGGCTCTTGGTACTTCCCCGAGATTGCCATGCTGGTCATGGCGGCAACCATCCTCATCGGCCTCGTAATGCACTATGACGCGGACACGATTATCGACACCCTGCTTAAAGGCGCCGCCGGTTTGGTTTCCACCGCATTCGTCGTGCCGCTGGCACGCGGCATCCAGGTCGTCATGGACAACGGCCAAATCACCCCGTCCATCCTGCATGCCTGCGAAGGCGCCTTGGCATCGCTTCCGCCGATCGCGTTCGTCATCGTGGCGCTTGTGTGCTACTTCGCCATCGCCTGCCTGATTCCGAGCTCCACCGGCCTGGCCGCGGCAACCATGGGCATCATGGCATCGCTTTCCCAGTTCGCCGGCATCGATGTCTACATCATGGTCATCATCTACCTCATGGCGCTTGGCCTTGCGAAGATGATCACACCCTGCTCCATCGTAGTGATGACCTGCACCGCAGCGGCCCACATGAGCTACGCCGATTGGGTCAAGAAAATCGCCCCCATCGTCGCCGCCCTCTTCGTCATCTGCTGCATTTTCCTCTGCGTCTTGGTCGTGCTCTAACGCAAAAACGCGCCGAGTTCGTCTGCTTATTCACTCGGCGCGCCAAGACACCCTCTCAAATTGAAATGTAATTGCGTTCCACCAAGAAAGGAACCCCCTCATGGCTGAAGAAAAGATTTACGTCACCAACGCTACCAATCCTCTGAAAAAGGTCATGATGTGCTCACCGAAGTACTACACCTTCAACGGCATCAACGTCATCACCGCCGAGTGGATGAAGAAGGGCGACACCGAGCAAAACGACGTCATGGTTCAGGAATGGCAGATGCTCGTCGACGCTTACAAGGCAAACGGCATCGAGGTCGTCGAGGTTGAGGCGAACCCTGAGTTCCAAGTTATGACCTTCGCCCGCGACTACGGCTGCATGATCAAGGAAGGCGCCGTCATGGGCCACTTCCGCCACCCCGTCCGTCAGATTGAGGCCCAATCCTACGAAGCAAAGCTCAAGGAGATGGGCGTGCCCATCGTGGCCCGCGTGAACGCCGGCTGCATGGAGGGCGGCGACTTCTGGATGATTGATGAGCACACGCTCGCCTGGGGTATGGTCGACCGCACCGATGAGCAAGGCGTCGAAAGCCTGCGCCATCAGCTCGAGAAATTTGGCTACACCGTGGTTGGCGTTCCCTGCCCGCCCGATAACCTGCACCTCGACATGATTTTCAACATCGTCGCCCCGCAGGTCGCCCTCGCGTGCATCGACCAGCTGCCCTACAACTTCCTGCAGATGCTCAAGCGTCGTGGCTTCGAACTGATTCCCGTCGCGAGCGAGGACATGTACAAGCACGGCTGCAACGTGCAGTGCATCGGCAACAACAAGGTCATCGCCATTGAGAAGAACAAGCACATCAACGATAAAATGCGCGCGCTCGGCATCGAGGTCATCGACGTGCCCCTGAATCAGATTCTGCATGCCGGCGGCGGCCCCCACTGCCTGACTCAGCCCATCGAGCGTCCGTAGCCATCACTTTTTGTCACCACACGCGATGACGTTGAAGGGCGGGCGCCGATGGGAGCCCGCCCTTTCCTTAAGACGGACGAATCGGCGAAGAAAGGAATCAGCTATGAAGATTCTCGTAAGCGACTATGCGGACAGCATGATGCCCTCCCATGAGCTCGAATCGCA
>CAKUEV010000242.1 GCA_934646845.1 uncultured Slackia sp. | reverse complement strand
ACGCCGGATGCACGCCGCGGCCCACGCCTCCGAACGACGTCATGGCATCAGCCACGGCACGCACCACGCATTCGGGCTTCATCATCGTCGTGGCCGCGTTGTCCAAATAAATCACGGGCGCTCCCTTCATTTCCCCACTTGGGGCCTACAGCATTTCAATGAACGCGGCAATGCGCGTTTCGAGCTGGCCTGCGTCGCTTTGCGAATAGTCGGTCTCGAGCTTCATGTACGGAATACCCGTGTTCTCGCACGTTTTCGCCACGTTCGCGCTTTCCACGTTGAACGTGTGGCACGCGGTGAGCACGTTCTCGATAACGCCATCGACATGGTACTTCTCGCACATGTCCATCATATTCTCAAGACGGCCGCCGTTCGGCGTCATGACCGAGCAATTGATGCGCAGGTAACGATCGGAAATCGCGCGCAGAATGTCGGGGGCGTTCTCGTCAATGAGCATGCGGTTGGTGCGCTCGCCCGAGCAATCGTCGGAGCACACGATCACGCCGCCGCAGCGCTCGATGGTGCAGCCCACCTTGTTGATGACGCCGCCCATGGGGCAACCCGTAATAAGGATGCGCTTCGCATTCTTGTCGATGGGGCTTTCCCCGCGCTCAAGCGCAGCGCGCTTCTCTTCAACGAGCACCTCGATTTTCGCGGCATAGTCTTCGATGTCGAAGCTGAACGTGGAGGCCTGGATGGCGGAAAGAATTTCCACGCCGCCCATCGCCGGCGGCTCGGCGCGCTGCAGGTCATACATGCTGGCAAGCGCGCGGCGCAGACGGTTGCGGCGGCGAACCGCGGCACGCAGGTCGTCATCGGTGATTTCGATGCCGTAAAACTCTTCGAGGTGGCGACGGAACAGCTTCACATCCTCGTACCACATATCGGCCTCGTACGGGCGGCCCTGCCCTTGAGGCAAATGCAGCACGTACGTCTTCTTGATCTCATTGAGGAGCTCGTACATCTTCTTTTTGCCGTCGCACGTGGTTTCGCCCACGATTATGTCGGAAAAATACGTGAAAGGGCATTTGTCGGTCAGCGCGAAGCCGTACGTCGACTTGATGAGCGGGCACAGATTCGCGGGCAGCACCGTTTCTGCCGCCGGAATGGTCTCGTCCGACATGCCGCACAGCGCCACCGACGCCGCACCCGCCGCGTCCATGACCTCAAGCGGCGTGTAGGAGCATAAAAAGCCGATGAGCTTGCCGCCCGCTTGCTTGTAGTTCTTCACTTTGATAAACGACGCCTTGCGCTGGTCGTTGAATTCCTCAAACGTGCGCGGCAGTTCGATTTCAGTCATGTGATTCTTCTTCCTTCGATATCCCCGGCATGCATTCCGCTTCCCCGCGGCAGTTATTTCTTCAGCCCCAATGCCACCTCGGCCGCGCCAATGGCGCCCGCGAAACGCGCATTCGGCGCCGTGCGCACGTTTCGGCCGAGCACGGCGGAAAGGCGCTGCACGATATAGTCGTTATCGCACAGGCCGCCCGTCAGAAATACCTGGTCGCCCGCAATGCCCGACGCCATAGTGGCCACGCGCCCCACAACCGACTCAATCACGCCATTGGCGATGTTTTCACGCGGTTCTCCGCGGCCAACAAGCGAGATGACTTCCGACTCGGCGAACACGGTACACATGCTCGAAATCGACGTGGGCTCGCCGGCGCGCGCGAGTTCGGAAAGTTCGGCCTGGCTCACCGCGAGCCGGTCGGCCATAATTTCCAGGAATCGGCCCGTGCCAGCCGCGCATTTATCGTTCATCAGGAACTTCTTCACCATTCCGCCCGCAAGCTGAATGACCTTCGTGTCCTGGCCGCCCACGTCAATCACCACGCCGTCGCGCCCGAACAGGCGCGCGGCCCCTTTGCCGTGGCACGTGATTTCGGTCACAACTTTATCGGCAAACGGCACCGCCACGCGCCCATATCCCGTCGCGACCACGGCATACGGCGCCTCGAAGAAGCCTTGCTCCTCAAGGTGCTCCGCCACGCCATTCGCGGCATCGACGCTCGAAAAGCCCGTCGGACGCATCCACGTCTCAACGATCTCGCCCGAATCATCGAGCACGGCGACCTTCGTTGCGGTCGACCCTATGTCCACACCAATTCCGAGCATTTCCACCCTTTCATGCCGCGGCGAAGATATCCGAAACGCGCCCTCGTGCGCATTTCGATTCGTCCATGCCGCACCGGGCGGCCCCGCGCCAAAGCACGAGGCCGCCAACCATGCAGCGCAATAATCGAACTTTAACCAAGCATCTCCACGAACGCCTCGATGCGCGTACGCAACTGCTCGGCGTCGTTGTCGGTGTAGTCGGTCTCGAGACCCAAGCACGGAATGCCTTCAGCTTCGAGCGCCTTCGCCACGGCCGACTTCTCGGTGTCGTACAGCGTGCAGAATTTCAGGTTCGCATCGATCACGCCGTCGACGTGGTACTCGCGCGCCAGACGCACGATGTCGTCAATGCGGCCTTCATTGGGCGTGAAGCAGGCGCAGTTGTTCTTCATATAGCGCTCGGACAGAGCATGGAACTGGCCTTCGAGCGTGGTTTGGGTTTCGTCGACCAGATGCTCGAAGTAGCGCGTACCCGTGCACATTTCCTCGCACACCACGGCGGCGCCGCTCGTCTCGATAATGTGATGCAGCTTCCAATTCGGAATAGCCATGGGCGTACCGGTAATAAGAATGCGCTTCGTGCCCTCGGGGAATACGCTCACGCCGTCGGCGATGCGCTGCTCGAGCTCGTCGGCGAGCTCGTTGGCCTTCTGCGCGCAGCGAGCAGGGTCGTCGAAGAAGGCAATCTGGGTCATGAGCAGGCGGTCTTTGCCAGAAATAGGAATGCAGTTTTCGGCCTTCGTGGCATCGAACACGCGGGCGAGCGCGCGGCGCTTCTCGTTGGTGAGCTTGATTGCCGCGGCGAGATTTTCCGCCGTCAGCTCATTGCCGGTGAATTCTTCCACCATCTTCGCGAAGTCGGCGATTTCGTCGGCCCATTTGTCGATGTCTTTCGCGCGCTTCATCTGGGGAACATCCATCACATACGTGCTCTTGTCGGCGCCCAGAATCTCGTAGGCCTTCTTCTTGCCGTCGCACGTGGTTTCGC
>CAKUEV010000241.1 GCA_934646845.1 uncultured Slackia sp. | reverse complement strand
CTCTCGAATCTTCACAGCTTCTCCCTTGCAATGCAGGGTAGGGGCTGTGGTATTATTCGAGGGCTGTGTCCTGCCTTGGTCGGAAACCAAGGCACTCTGTCAAAGGAGAATACCAATGAAGCAGGGAATTCATCCCGAATACGTCGAGTGCACCGTCAAGTGCACCTGCGGCAACGTCTTCACCACTCACTCCACCAAGAGCGAGCTGAAGATCGACATCTGCAACAAGTGCCATCCGTTCTTCACCGGCACCCAGAAGCTCATCGACACCGGTGGACGCGTCCAGCGCTTCGCCGACAAGTTCGGCTCTGCTGCCGACATGGTCGCCAAGGCTGAGGCCGAGAAGAAGGCTGCTAAGGCTGCGAAGGCTGCCGAGCTCGAGGCCGCTAAGAAGGCCGAGCGCGAAGCTAAGGCCGCCGAGAAGGCTAAGCGTGCTGCTGAGTACGCCAAGAAGGCTGAGGCCGAAGCCGCTAAGGCTGCCGCTGAGGCTCCTGCCGAGGAAGCCGCTCCCGCTGAGGAAGCTGCCGCCGAGGCCACCGAAGCTGCCGCTGAGTAGTTTCAAACGCGAATACATCGCATAAAGAAGAAGCCCGCTCAATGAGCGGGCTTCTTTGTTTGCCTGAAATTCGTGTAACGTCTTGATGGGTGGTGTGCCATTCGCTGAAAGTGCGCTATACTTTCGGACGCAAATGCTAAGACGAAGACAGCGGCTTGCAGACGCGTGCTTTTCAGAGAAGGGCCTCTTGGCTGGAAGGGCCTCAAGCGCGCAGCGACGCCGATTCCCTTCCGAGCAGCATGGTTGAACGCTGGCGGGCATATCCCGCGGATTCGCAACTAGGCCACGCCGGGTGCTCCCGTTACAGGGCATACGAGCGGGCGGCACGCTTGCGCGGTTTCGCGTGAAGGCCGTCAACCAAGGTGGTACCGCGAGAGCCTTCTTTCGTCCTTGGGCTGCGAGTTCGAGCAATCGAATTCGGCCGAGGGGTGAAAGAAGGCTCTTTTTTATTGGCGAAGGTCGCGCAACCTCGGGCGCGGCGGCTGGGCGGCGTACCTGCTCGGCATAACAACGAAAGGCGAAGGCTATGGCAATAGTCGACGAGCTCAACGAGCTTAATGCCCAAGCCCTGCGCGACATCGAGGCGGCGGCCGACACGGCGGCGCTCGAAGAGGTTCGCGTAGCCGTGCTTGGCAAGAAGGGCACGCTTACGGGCTACCTGCGCGGCATGGGTCAGCTTCCCAAGGAAGAACGCGCCGAAGTGGGCAAAACCGCGAATATCGTGCGCAATGCGGTCGAGTCGGCGCTCGCGAATCGCAAGGAAGCGCTTGCGAAGGCGGAGCTGCTTGCGAAGATGGATGCTGAAGCTGTGGACATCACGCTTCCCGGCCGCGGCCAGCAGGTTGGCACGCGCCACCTGATCAGCGGCATTATCGATGAGATTTCCGACATCTTCCTTGGCATGGGCTATTCCGTTGCTTCCGGCACCGAGGCCGAGACCGACTATTACAACTTCGAGGCCCTGAACGCTCCCGCCGACCACCCGTCGCGCGGCATGCAGGACACGTTCTACCTGGTCGACCGCACGGGCGAGCAAGCTGCCGTGAAGGGTGAATCGGCGGCGCTTCTGCGCACGCAAACCTCGGGCGTGCAGGTGCACACCATGGAGGAAAACAAGCCGCCTATCTACATCATCGCGCCGGGCAAGGTGTACCGCCGCGACGTTGCCGACCCGAGCCACTTGCCTCAGTTCCACCAGGTGGAAGGCCTCGTTGTCGACAAGGGCATTTCGTTTGGCGACCTGAAGGGCACGCTCGACTATTTCTGCAAGCAGATGTTCGGCCCCGATCGCAAGACGCGTTTCCGCGCGCACTACTTCCCGTTTACCGAGCCTTCCGCCGAAGCCGACGTGAGCTGCGGCGTGTGCGGTGGTTCGGGTCATTTGCACAACGGCGAGAAGTGCCGCATGTGCAAAGGCACCGGTTGGCTTGAGATTCTGGGTTGCGGCATGGTCGACCCGAACGTCTACGGCTTCGTGGACATCGACCCCGAAGAGTACTCGGGCTTCGCGTTCGGCATGGGCGTCGAGCGCATCGCATGTTTGAAGTACAACGTGCCCGACTTGCGTATGTTGCTTGAGGGCGATATGCGCTTCTTGAGGCAGTTTTAGGAAAGGAAGGTTACAGCAATGAAAGTTTCTTTGAAGTGGCTTTCCGATTATGTCGAGGTGCCTTCTGATATCAAGGCGTTCTGCGACAAGCTCGACCTTACGGGCACGGGCGTCGAGGGCGTTGACAAGCTTGGTGCCGCGTTTGACGGCGTGGTTGTGGGCTATGTCGAGACGTGTGAAGACCACCCCGATTCCGACCACATGCATGTGGTGAAGGTGAATGTGGGCGGCGACGAGCCGATTCAGATCGTGTGCGGTGCCCCGAACATTGCCGCCGGCATCAAGGTGCCCGTTGCCACGATTGGCGCGGTGCTCCCCGGCGATTTCAAAATCAAGAAGTCGAAGCTTCGCGGCGTGACCTCTATGGGCATGTGCTGCTCGAAGCGCGAATTGGGCATGGGCACCGACCATGAGGGTATTTGGGTGCTTCCCGAAGACGCGCAAATCGGCCAACCCATCGCTGATTTCATGGGCCTTACCGATACGGTGCTCGATTTGGAAATCACTCCGAACCGCCCCGATAGCCTCTCCGTTGTGGGCTTCGCTCGCGAGGTTGGCGCTATGTACGCCAAGCCGTGGACGAATCCGCTGCAGAACATGGCCGCCAAGCTGGAGCTTGCGGGCGAGCCTGAGCCCGGCGCTGTGAAAATTGACGTTACCGACGCTGTGCGCTGCCCGCGTTATACCGCTCGCGTGATTCGTGGCGTGAAGGTTGGCCCGAGCCCCGACTGGATGGTCGAGCGCCTCGCCGCTATCGGCCAGCGTTCCGTGAACAACGTCGTTGACGTGACGAATTATATCTTGTTCCTGTTTGGTCAGCCGTTGCACGCGTTTGACCTGAATAAGGTCAAGAATGCCGAGGGTGTGGCCCATATCGTGGTTCGCGCTGCCGAAGACGGCGAAAAGCTCACCACGCTCGACGGCGAGCATCGCGAGCTCA
>CAKUEV010000240.1 GCA_934646845.1 uncultured Slackia sp. | reverse complement strand
GTACGGAGCGGAAGAGAAGGGGAGGGGGACTTCCCAATCGTGACGCACGGAACCCGACTCCGCCTTGGAACCAGAGCGCGCAATGGCATCGCCGCCATCGCCATCCGCAAGCCCGATTTCGTCCCCTACGAACGCCCCGTCATCGTGCGCCCGCGGGTCGAGCGGCGCCATGAACGTCGCGCGAACGTCGACGCGACCGCCGCGATGGGTGTATTTAATGGCGTTATCGGCGAGGTTTTCGATCACGCGGCGCAGCTTTTCCCAGTCGGCCATAGAAATCGGCACGTTCGCATCGGCCTTCGCAGAAAGCGCAATATCTTTGTTAGCGGCGATTGGATCGAGCGTCTTCCTAATGAATCCAAGCAGGTCAACGAAGTCGACCGGTTCAACGAGCAGCTCGTTGCGGTTGGCTTCGGCTTTCGAGATGGTGAGGATGTTGTTCACCAAATTAAGAAGCAGCGTTCCGTTCGCCTCAATATCAGCAATGGATTCGTGCGTTTTTTCATCGAGGTTCGGATTCTCGAGCAACAAGCGCGCAAAAGCGAGGATCGACGTGAGCGGCGTGCGCAGCTCATGGCTCACGATGGCGAAAAACTCGCTCTTGTAGGCCGATTCCTCATGCAGTTTATCGAGCGCCTTTTTTAGCTCGCGCTGCTGGTACATAAGCATGTCATTGAGCACGCGCGTTTCTTCGGTTTGCTTCTTCACTTCGCTATTCAAGTCGGTGCACAAACGCTCAAGGTGGCGCGCCATGGAGTCGAAATCGCGCGTGAACTCGGAAAGCTCGTCTTCGCCCCCAACGCGCGGCGACGTGTCGAGCTTATAGTCGAAATTGCCCGCTTCGATATCATGTGCCGCCCGCGAGAGGCTCTCGATGGGGCGCAGCAGCAAACGATTCGCCGCAAGGAAAATGCCGAGCCCCGCAACTGCAACCATAATGAGCACCATGAGCGCCTGCTGTGTAACAGATGTCGCAATGCCTTCCTCGTAGATACTCATGGGCTCGGTAATCGACATGGCGCCGCCAATGTCGCCAATTATCATGCCTTCTTTCGGGTAGCCATACTGATCGATTTCCCCGGCCGGATCGCCGTGGCACTCGAGACACGACTCGGTCACATAAAGCGGCTCGGTATAGCGGAATACGCGCTGGCCTGTTTCTTCATCAATCCGAACGCCGCTATACGAAGTGAGGTTCGTATCGGCGCGGAACGCGTCGAAGGCCTCCTGCTCGAAGGCGTCGGGCGCATTCGCTTTCTGCCGAGGAGTTTCTCCCGTAAAGCGAATAATGTAATCGGTGTTGCTCGTGAACAGCGTGCTTACCGATTTCGCCGCCACTACGCATACCAACGTTTTCGTGCGGAAGTTGCCGTCTTCATCTCGATTGATGACGTCCTGGTTCATGTCGATGAAGTCCCACATGGCACGCATCTCTGAGGCAAGGACCTCGGCTTTTTCCCGAGCTTCATTTTCGGCCTGCGTACGCTGAAGATTGTAATTCCACAACGCATCGGCGCCCATGAGTATGACGATAAGAACGATTACGATGATCGCCATTTTACTGCGCAGGCCGCGATGGCGAGATGGGCCCTTTGCCTTTTTGGGTGCAAGCTCCCAAAGCTTCGCCCTGGCTTGCTTTCCGCTCGTTCCCTCGTTCGATTTATCGGACATTGATCCCCCTTGCGCCAAACGCAAACCCCCATTCGCCAGCTGGCAAGCATAGTCTTCATGTCTAGTATCCCTGAATAATAAAGCGATTTTACGATTGATCCGATGTTAATAATTTCTTAAGAATTAGAGCAATTTCTTAATGAAATATTACAGCCCATTCAATTGAGTTAACCAGGGCTAATGATGAAAATATGAAGCATCCTTTCAAATCTTTAAGGAAAAAGGGGGAAAGATATGAAAGAGCATGCGGAAACTACCATGCCCGCGCTGTCTCGCAGGGCGTTCGTGGGAACTGCGGCCGTCACCGCTGGCGCAGTTGCTGCAACAAGTCTTGTCGGATGCGGAAGCACAGGGGGCAAAAAGGCCGACAAACAGGAAGAAGGCGCAGCCGATCCATACGAGGGCGCGCAAATTTTCTATTCAACCTGTCCGCCAGAGTGCCAGCACCACAACCTGAAGGCATATGTCATCGACGGAAAAATCGCCAAAGTCGAATCTTCCGAACTTAATGATTGCGCAGCTTGCGCCCGAGGCACCGCTCGCGGATTCATGACGAAAGACCCCGACCGTCTTACTAAGCCCTTGCTGCGAACTGGCGACAAGGGATCAGGCGAATTCAAAGAAATCGAATGGTCCGAAGCCTTCGATTTGATTCAGGAGAAATTCCAGGACGCAATCGACACCGACGGTGTTCATTCTATTTGCTATGTAACCGGATCGGGCAACTTCGGCGCAATGCACGGCCCCATCGCGTCGGCGTTCTTCGCTCACCTGGGCGGAGCCTCGACGACCGTTGGCTCACTGTGCTGCGCTGGAACTAGCGCCGCTGAAGTGCCTATTTACGGACAGCGCTTCCTTGACACGCGCAACCAAATCGAGAAAAGCAATTACGTTATCGCCTGGGGCAACAATCCCGCTATCTCCAAACAGGGCTATTTCCAGCGCTTCGAGAAGATGATGGAAAACGGCGGCAAGTTCGTCGTAATTGACCCCATTTGCACTGAATCTGCTGCCAAAGCGTCCGAGTGGATTCAACCTTGGCCTGGCACCGATGCCGCGCTCGCCCTTGCGATGATTAAAATCGTCATCGACGAAGACCTGTTTGACAAGGAATTCACCCTTGCCCACACCTGCGCGCCATGCCTCGTCGACAAGACGACCGGCGAACCCGTTTTGCAGGATAAAGACGACCCGACTTCTTTCGTTGTTTTCGATACCAAGAGCAACGAAATCGTGCGCCACGACAAAGAGGGCATCGAAGCAGCGCTGAAGCTCGACGGAACTTCTGCCGCCGATGCATATAACACCGAATTTGAGCTCATTTACGCCGAAGCGGAGAAATGGGATTCCGCTGCTGCCGAAGCAGAATGCGGCGTTCCCGCAGCCGACATTGAACGCATCGCCCGCGAATATGCACAGGCCGATAAAGCAATGATCATTCA
>CAKUEV010000239.1 GCA_934646845.1 uncultured Slackia sp. | reverse complement strand
GAATGAGCGGGAAGCTCATGATCGCGTATTTGTGGTGCTCGCGGCCGTCGGTAATCACGGCGGCCAGGGTGACTTCGCTGCCCGTGCCCGCGGTGGTGGGAATGGCAATAATCGGGGGCGTTGCCTTCAGCACGCGCAAAACGCCCTTCATGCGCGAGAGCGGCTTGTTCGGGTATGCGACGCGCGCGCCCACGGCCTTGGCGCAGTCCATCGACGAGCCGCCGCCAATCGCGATAATCGCGGTGCATTGGCGCTGATGGTAGAGCTCAAGGGCTTCTTCAACCTGGTCAACGGTGGGGTTGGGTTGGGTTTTGTCGTATACGGCGTAGTTCACGCCCGCATCGCTCAGCGCCGCCTCGAGCGGTGCGGTAAGGCCGTTTTCCACGATGCCGCGATCGGTCACGACGAGTACGCTGCGGGCCTGCTCCTTCGCAAGAACGGGACCCAAATCGGCGCATGAGCGAACAATCTCGGGCTCGCGGTAGGGAAGCACCGGGAGCATGGCGCGAAAGCCGATTTGGAAGGTGCGACAGTAAACTGCCTTAAGGAAAAACATGACAGGCTTCTCTTTCTTGGGGCGGTGGCTGCTTTAATGGCGCGCGATAGCGCTCAGGCGGTCGCTCACGGCGGCGAGGCTTTGGTAGAACGCTGCACGCTGCTCATCGGTGAGGCTGTCGTCGATTTCCCGAAGCACCGTCGCGATTTTTTGGGCAATCGCGTCGCCGGCCTGCTCGCCTTTCTTGGTGAGCACGAGCGGACACTTGTAGGGCTTGGCGCCGTTGGCGCAGTGCTCGATGAAGCCTTCCGATTTCAGGTGGTCGATTGCACGCGACACAGCCGCCTTGTCTTCTTCGCAGCGCTCGCACAGCTCGGCTGCGGTAAGGCTTCCCTGCGAACGCAAGTAGTGCAGGCACGACACATGGATGCTTTTCAGTCCCCAATCGGCCATTTCCTGGTTCTTGATTTTGCGAATGCTGCGGTTGATTCGGCTTATAAGAATGGTGAACGTCTCGAATCGGTCTTCCATGGCGCCTTTCCAGATGATTGATGTTGACAAATCAACATGTGGAAGTTGACCATAAACTTGTTGATATGTCAACAAGTTCCGCAGAAAGCACTCCGCTTGGCGTACGCGAAGGTCGCTTTTTAGCTGGGTGGTGTCGTATACTTTTTGAAGCTGTTCCGATTGCCGCAAGCGTTCGGAATGCCGTACAACGCGACGGAAGGGAAGGCGCGCATGGCCTGGGGCGATAAGAAAAACGACAAGCGTGCGAATGAAAGCCCGTTCAACGCGGGCGATCCCACGATGCCGTGGGATATTTCCTCATCGACGAAGGCGTACAAGAATCGCGCGCAAGATCCGTTCGGCGAGCCGGCGGAAGACGGCGTTTCTGCGCCGGTCGTGGAGTCGAAGGCGGCTTCTGGGCAAGATGATTGGCCGGCCCATTCCGCCCGGCCCGCTTGCTCGGGCGATTCTTCGCCCTTCGGCAAGTCTGCCCAGACCCTTTCTCAAGATTCGCCCTTTAGTGCGCCCGCCGGCAATGCAGGCCTATCCTCCGCGCCAACTCCGCCACCGCCCCCGAATTTCGAAGGCTTGGGCAAGAGGGCGGCCCAGAGCAAAGCAGCTTCGAGGTCCAAGGGCAAGTCTCCCGCGGTTGTCGTGGGCGTTATCGCAGCGGCGTGCGTTGCCTTCACGGTTATTTTGGGTGCCATTGTCGCGTTCGATTCTTTTCTCGACGAACAGGCGCCTTCATATGGCGACACCGACGGCCCCGATGTCATCGGTTCCGACCATGAGGTATATGCGCCTGAAACTGACGACGAGCAAGCGGCGTTCGATGTGGCGACCAGTCGTCTTGGCAGCGTGGCGTCGGGCGACGACGAGGTTGTGCGCGCGGCCATCGCCGACGATTTCGTCGATTGCATTTTGAGCTACACAGGTGAGTCGGCCGCCTCCCTCGGTCTTGATGCCGACGCGTATGCCGATTGGGCCATGCGCTCGCTCGTGTATGAAATCGACTGGGTTTATATCGACGGCGAGGCCGACGAGGCCACGGTGTATTACTACGCGAATTCCTGCCGCAGCTACGATATTGCGAGGGAGGTGTGCTACGCCATCTCGGATGGAGCCGATGCACAAGATGCCCTCTCGAACGCGTGCGATGGTGCGGAGATGGGCTATGAGATGTTCCTTTCGGTCGATTTGAAGAAGATCGGTGGCGCGTGGCAAATCGACGAGTCGGAGTGGGCAGACCCCAGCGACAACGACCTGCTGTGGCTGTTCGTTTAGGAATTCTCGAAAGAAGCAACGATGCGTGTTTTAGCGAGCGTTCGCATGACGGTGTGCCGTGCGAACGCTCGCTTGCTTTTATCGAACCCTTGTCGTTGACGCCGCTGCTTGAGGCTCGTTTTATTTACAATAAGGAAAGCTCATTCACATGCATGCGCCGCTTACGAACGCGGCTGAAGAGGGGAGCCCCCATGAATAAGATCGCCGGCGCCTTCGACGCGTTTTTACGTGTTGTGCTCGCTGTTGCGCTCGTAGTCACGTTCACGCCCATTTCGCGTGACGCCGCGTATGCCGACGGGGTGGACGAAACGCAATCGGGGATTGCCGCTTCGAAAGACGAAGGCGCCCAAGCGCCGCTGGGCGAGCAAGTCACCCCGACCTTGCCTCATTCGAGCGAGTCTGCGGCAAACGATGAATCCGCCTTGTCCGAGAGTGCCTCGTTATCGGATGGGGCGTCCTCTGGGGAGCGGGTTGTCTCCGGCGGCACGGAATCGGAATTGGAATCGGCCGCCGACGCGTCGCAAGCCCCAGCTCCTCCGGGGCAAGGCCTCGTTTCGTGGGCAAAGCTTATGCCCAACGGCTATATATATGAGTGCAATTCCGAAGGCGAGCTGCTCGAGACCATCGATGAAGAAAAACCCTCCAGAAATTCCGTCAACAGTTGGGCTGTCGTCGACCTTTTCGTCGATCGGGACGTGACCAGCGTTTCGCAGTCGCTTTGCGAAGGCGCTGGATACTTGAATTCGGTTACGTTTGAGGCCGGAACGAAGCTCGATTCGATCGGCGATTCTTCGTTCGGCTCTTGCCCGAGCCTCCAGACTGTCGATCTGTCTGGGGT
>CAKUEV010000238.1 GCA_934646845.1 uncultured Slackia sp. | reverse complement strand
CGCCAAGCGAGGGCAGAATGGCGGCGAGGTCGATGAGCGCGGTTGCCGTGAACGGGTATTTCACGAAAGCTTTCCAATCGCCCCGGCGACCTTCTTTTATGTCATGGGTGATCCAGCGCAGCAGATAGTCGAAGAACAGGATGTATACCGTGACAAAATCGAGCGCGGTGAACGTGAACTGCCATGCGCTGGGAAGCCGGTCGACGTGGAACATGAGCGGAACGATGCTCGCAAACGCGACGGCGACCAGGAATATGTCGTAGAGGCGGCTCGCGCGGTCGTCTTTCTGCGCGATTTGCACGATTTGGAAGATTCTGGTTCTCATAGGGCGCTTTCTTCGAATGGATGATTGAAGTGTAGCCTATGGGGAAGTGTTCGACTGACTTGATTAGGCTGGTCTTCTATAATCCGAGAGGTTTTGATTCTTTTTGCGGAAAGGGTGCGGCAATGGCAAATCATGCGGAATTCGATGCGTTCGTTGAAACGATTGCGAAGCTGCGCGCGCCCGATGGCTGTCCGTGGGATCGCGAGCAGACGCACGCGAGCATTGCGCACAACATGATTGAAGAGGCCTACGAGGCTGTCGATGCCATTGAGGCGCACGATACGGCCCATTTGCGCGAGGAGCTGGGCGACGTGTTGCTGCAGGTGGTGCTGCAAAGCCAAATCGCGGCCGATGCGGGCGAGTTCACGATCGATGACGTGTGCCGCGACATCAACGAGAAAATGGTGCGTCGACATCCGCATATTTTCGGGGAAGTGCAGGCTTCGACGCCTGAAGAGGTGACCGATATTTGGGATGCTGTGAAAATGCGCGAGCGCGAAGCGGCGATGGGCGAGGCGGCTGGTGCGGAAAAGCCCGATGGCCTTCTCGATGGCGTGCCCACGAGCTTTCCGGCGCTCATGCAGGCGCAAAAGGTTTCGCGCAAGGCGGTCGCTGTGGGCTTTGAATGGCCCGATGAGGCGGGCGTGTGGGCGAAAGTCGCGGAGGAAATCGAGGAATTCAGGGAAGCTGAAACGCCTGAAGATCTCGAGCTTGAATTCGGCGACATTCTGTTCGCGCTCGTGAACGTGGCGCGTTGGAATGGCGTTGATGCCGAGAACGCGTTGCGCGCGACGTGCGCGAAATTCCGTCGTCGTTGGAGTTTTATGGAAGGCGCGGCATGGGCGCGTGGCGAGTGCCTCGAAGACCTTTCGACCGACGAGCAAGAGGAATTGTGGCAGCAGGCGAAGGCACATGAGCGTGCGGCCGCGGGGGCTTGCGGGGCTTAAGCGCGTTTTGGAATCGAGCGTGCCTTCTGGCGCGGGGCCGACGGTGGCGCTGTTGTGGCTGTGGGCGGTTGCGGAGCGGGGCTTGCGTGCCGCTTGCGGATAAATACTCCAGTTCGGGCGTTTTCCGCATGTGAAATGATAGGAATCCTGTAACAATTGCTCATAAGCCGCAATGGCGACTGGTGGGAGTTGCGGGAGAAAGGCTTCCCATGAAGGCGAAAATGATTCATCGGTGCATTCACGTGCTCGATTTGGAAAAATCGCTCGCGTTCTACAAACGCGCATTCGGGCTTGAGGTGGTTCGCGAGATTACTCGCGCAGAAGGCTCTCGCAAGATTGTCTACATAGGAAACGACACCACCGATTTCGAGCTCGAGCTCGTGTGGGAAAGCGGTCGCACCGAAGCGTACGACAACGGGAGCAACGATACGCATTTGGCGTTTGCGGTCGACGACGTTGATGCGGCGCGTCTTCTGCATGACGAAATGGATTGCGTGTGCCATGAGCTTGGCCGCGATGGCATTTATTTCATCGAGGACCCCGACGGCTGCTGCCTGGAAATCGTGCCCAGCGATTTGTGGGACTAGGCGATTTGCGAGAAGGCTTGCCCTATCCGATAATGCATGAAGATAGTTGTTGGAGGGGGATGTTCAATGGTCCAGTATCGCGTTCCTCGTGAGGAACTTCCGTATGATCCCGCCAATCGGAAATCGATTGTCGAGTATGCGCAGAAGCTTGTTGGGCGCACCCTTCGCGATTCGTGCGAAGTCGACTCCATTTCAAGCAAAAAGGGGAACAAGGGTAAACTTGGCCAGGCAATCGAGTATTGCTATTTCGAATATGAACCGAACTCCGCGCAAGAGCCCGATTTTCCTGAAGTTGGCCTTGAGCTAAAAACGAATCCAGTTAAACGAAAGAAGGATAAGACACTTTCGGCAAAAGAGCGCCTTGTTCTGACTATGATCGATTACTGCGCGCTCGTGCATGAGACATGGGAAAGCTCGACCGTCTTGAGCAAAATGGGAGACATGCTGCTCATCACGTTTTTGCATGAGCCCGAGAAGGATGAATTCGACTACGAGTTTGAGTTTGTCGGAACGCCTTCGATTCCTCCTGAAGACATGGCGGTGATTCGCGACGACTGGGAAACCATTGTCGCGAAAGTAAAAGCTGGCCTTGCCCATGAAATATCGGGCGGCGATACGGATTACTTGGAAGCGTGCACAAAAGGCGCAAGTGCTAAAACGGTTCGAAAGCAGCCGTATTCGGACATCATGGCAAAGCAGCGCGCGTTCGCGCTGAAATCGTCGTATATGACGGCGTTTTATGACAAGAACATTTGCCTCGAATCGATTATGCGTCGTCGCGGCGAAGAATTGATGGGCATTGAAGACCTGGTAAAGGCGCGAATTGGGGAATATGCTGGTATGACCAATATCGGCCTTGGCGACCGATTTGGCTTGAATCCCAGGAGCAAGAGCTTCAATGCCCTGCTGACAAAAGCGATGCTTGGAGTTGGCCAGGAAAATGAGATTGCCGAATTTTCGAAGGCGGGTATAACCGTTAGGACGATTCGTCTTGAGCAAAATGGGCGAATTCGTGAGCACATTTCTTTTCCTGCGTTCGAATTCGCCGATTTGCTTGCTGAGGCGGAATGGGAAGATTCCGAATTCGGCAAGGTATGCAACTCAAAATTCCTCTTTGTGGTGTTCAAGAAGAATGAACTGGGCGTCTACGAATTGCGTGGCTGCGAATTCTGGTCGATGCCCGCGGAAATGGTCGATGCTGCTGAGGCGACCTGGAAAGAGACAAGGCGCGTGGTTGAAAGAGGCGTCGAGTTTATTCAATGTATGCCT
>CAKUEV010000237.1 GCA_934646845.1 uncultured Slackia sp. | reverse complement strand
ATGTGAGCTTGACACAACACTTCATTGTAGTGTCGGGAAAGCCGCGGAAAGGGAGGTCGTCACAGGTTGTTTACACGTTAGACGGGTAAACGGCGCCAAAGCGAAAGCGAGCGGCACATTGCGCTATCCAAGCATCTCGACATCGGGGTCGGTTTGCGCGATGGCATGCAGCTCGTCGATATAGTGCAGCAGAAGTTCACTCGGTCGGCGTTCGCGATGCATGATGTAGCCCACACGCATGCGCTCGTCGGCATCGAGGGGAACGCTTGCGATACCGTGCGACATTTCGCTCGAAAGCACGCCCGTGGAAAGCGTGTAGCCGTTATGGCTCACGAGCAAATTCGAAAGCGTGCCGCGATCGGAGCAGCGAATATTGCGCGCGGCCGGAAGCCACGCGAGCGGCTCTTCGGCGTAATAGAACGAATTCACCGTGCCCTGCTCGAACGAATACCGAGGATAGGCCGCCAGCTCTTCAGGCGAGATGATCTCGCGCTTCGCGAGCGGATGGTTCTCGCCCACAAATACATGCGCGGAAGCCTCGAACAAGGGGTGGAACTGCACGTCAGCTTCCTCGAAAGCGCGTTCGAGCACGCGCCTGTTGAAATCGTCGGTATACAGCACGCCAATTTCGCTGCGGAAGCTGCGCACGTCTTCGATGATTTCGGCCGTGGTGCTCTCGCGAAGCACCAAGTCGTACTCATCGCCCGTGCAGGTTTCGGCCACATTCACGAACGCCTGCACGCTGAAAGCGTAATGCTGCGTGGAAACGGCCAGGCGCACATGGCTCGAACCATGCTCGGCATAGCGGCGCTCAAGCATGTCGGCCTGCTCGATTACCTGACGCGCGTAACCCAAAAGCTCGGTGCCGTCGTTGGTCAGCGCCACGCCGCGATTGCTGCGCGTGAAAATGGTGACGCCCAGCTTTTGCTCGAGGTCTTTGATGGCCGTGGACAAGTTCGACTGCGTCGCAAACAGCTCGCGCGCGGCGGCGTTGATGGAGCCGTATTCCGCGACGGCGATAAGGTAGCGAAGTTGTTGCAGTGTGGCCATGGGGGCTTCTCCCTTTACGAATTCGGGTTTATGCCGACAAATATGTCGAACCGAATTCTACCGCGCCGGGCGCTATAAAACGGAAACTCCAACTCCTACCAAGCCAGGACCGGTATGCACCACGAGCGCGGGCGAAATTTGGCAGAAAATCACGTCGATCGCTTGGGGGAATTCGGCTTTCAAGTCGTCGGCGATAACGCGCGCTTCGGCCTCGGCGTCGCCGTGGGCAACGGCGAAACGAACCGAACGGCCTTCTTCGAGGGCAGCGGCGGCAACCTTCTTCGCAAGCGAAACGGTCTTCTTCAGCGAACCCTTGCGGCCGTGGCTTTTCGCGCACACCACGTATTTGCCTTCTTCGTTGCACTTGATGGTGGGGCGAATATCGAGCTTCGAGCCAATCGCGTACGTCGCGGCGCCAATACGGCCGCCCTTATAGAGATACTCGAGCGTATTCACGCAGAAGAAGCCATCGGAGCGCTCGGCAGTGCCCTCGGCGCGGGCGACCACCTGCGAGAACGACATGCCAGAGCCAACGAGCTCGCACACGAGCACCGCGGTAAGGCCCGCAGCGATGCCGATGCTCTTCGTGTCAACCACGGCGCACTGCAAATCGGCGCGGCCGGAGGCGATGCTGCGCACCAAGTCGTAGGTGCCCGAAAGCCCCGAGGAAATCGTGACGGCAATCACATGGGTGTAGCCCTCAGCGGCAATTTGATCGAACAGGGCCATGATATCGGCAGGCGCCGGCGTCGAGGTTTTAGGAATCTCGGTTTCAAAGCGACGGTAGACCTCTTCGGGCTGAATAGTCACGCGATCGAGGAAGTCGCCATCGGAATAGTTCACATGAAGGGGCGCGATGAACACGCCGTACTTTTCGACAACCTCTGGCGGCACGTCGGTCGCGGAATCGACCAGCACGGCGATGCGCTGATTTTCCGCGTCGCCCTCGCCCGCTGCGGTAGCCACGGTGGCGGCAACCGTCTCGACGGCGTCAGACGCCGTAGCCACAGCAGTTGCGGCCGCTTCCGCCGCTTCCCCGAGAACCGCAGATGCGTCGGCGGCAACGGCGTCGCCGAGGTCGCGAACCTTTTCAATCCCCTGTTTAATGGCGCCATTAATGCCGTTGTTGCCAATCATGGAGCCTTCCCTTCTTCACCCAACAACGCTTGCGCGATGCCGGCGTTTGATGCATCTCGTTTTGAAAACCAGCTTATGTGTGCAGCAAAACCGTGTCAAGCAATATGGAGTTTGATTGGACGCTTCGCAACGGTAGCATTTCCAGTACCCGCGCAGGAGCATGCAACGTGCTACGCTTGCGCCCATGACACGCAAAGCAAAACATATCCAAGCACTCAGCGAGGCGGAATACGTCGAGCTTATTCGCGAGCTGCGCCTGCCGCGCTATGCCGACATTCCCGCGATCGACTTGTATATGGACCAGCTGCTCACCTATATAGATGCGCAAGTGCGCCCGCTCGTGGCGCCCGACGAAAAGCTGCTCACGGCCTCCATGGTGAACAACTATGTGAAGCAGGGCATTATCCCCGCGCCGAAGGCCAAGCGCTATACCGCGAACCACGTTGCCATGCTTACCGTGATTTGCCTGATGAAGCGCGCATTCTCGATGGACGATATCCATTCGCTGCTGCGAGTTTCGGCGGCAACCCACGGCATCGACCACGCGTATAACTTCTTCTGCGAGGCGGTAGAGGAAACCCTTCGCCAGCTCTTTTGCGGCGAAGTCGCCCACACGAGCCTTGGGTCGTGCGGCATTCGCAAACCAGACGGCCCCGCGTTCGCCCTTCAGGTGAGCAACGCCGCCGACCTTTCCCCCGAGCGGCGGCTCGCGCTTTCGGCGGCAACGAGCGTCGCGAATAAAATTTATGTTGAAAAGTGCTTTGAGCTGGGCATTCTCGATGGAGCACGCAATGCGCAGCTGCGAAAGGCAGAGGATTGATGGCCAAAACGAACGAATACGATGCCCGCGTCGAGCCCGAACAGGAATTGAGCGCGACCGGCGCGACGATAGCGATCCCGAGCGAAGCGGGCGCAGTCGAAACGGCCACGGCCAGCATGGCTT
>CAKUEV010000236.1 GCA_934646845.1 uncultured Slackia sp. | reverse complement strand
GCTTCATATTTGCTCCCAGTCAGCACGCCCTCGCGGGCATCTTGCCTTTCAGAACCTGCCCACCCTCAGTCACGGCCACAAGGCCGCTCCTCTCGGGCAGGCGGATCCTTCAAGGCAATCTGCACCACGAGGCCGCGCTTAATTTCATCGGTTGGCTCTTTGCCCTACATGAACTTCTTGATGAGTCGCATGGCCTCGTCCACCACCTCAACGTTGCCGGCGCGCACCTGCTCGACCACGCATGTTTCCATGTGGTCTTGCAAGACGATCTCGGCGATGCGATGCACGGCCGATTCCGCTGCAGCGAGCTGCACGAGCACATCGCCGCAGTAGCGATTATCGGCAATCATGTCTTTCACGCCGTTGAGCTGGCCAATCGCCCGATTCAAACGCTTGGTCAAATCACGCTGCATCTCATCGGCGCGCTCGGTTTCCTTATGCCGGCACGCACAGCACGGCTTCTCTTCAGTCATGGCAACTCCGCTCTTTAAAATGCGCGCACGCAAGCTCGGGGCGACAAACCCACCTCCCCGTCATGCAATGCGCAACCCGCATTATATACCCCCCTGGGGTATATGCAAGCAAAAGTTAACCTTAGCTTCAGAGCTCAATCATGTCTTGAGCAAAACCGGACCAACAGGCAAAGCCCCGCCCGAACAAAGCCGAGCGGGGCTTACATTGCTTTTGCATTCGACCTTATGGGAGGGACTGCCGCATGCAAAGCGATACGAGTTGTTTAGTCGACGATTATTTGGAACCGAGCATCTTACCCACGACGTAGCCCTGAGTATGGCAACGACCAAGGGAAAGTCCGGGCAAATCCATGGGGTAGTCGGGGCTGCCGAAGAAGTTACCGGCACAGTTGCCGATGGAGTACAGACCCTCGATAGGATTGCCGTCCTTGTCGAGCACTTGCATCTCGCCATTGACGTTCACGCCATGAACGATGGTGGACAGACGAATGTGACGATGGATGCCGTAGAAGGGGGCCTGCTTAATGGGCTTCAGCCACTTGGCAGGCTTGCCCATATCTTCGTCAACGCCAGCTTCAACGAGCTCGTTATAGCGAGCAACCGTCTTCACGAACGCGTCCACGTCGGTAAGACCAAGCTTCTCGCCAAGCTCCTCGATGGTATCGGCCTTGAAAGTCGCAGCCAAATCGGGGTACACGCCCGTCTTCTCGCCCGGCTCTTCGGGCATGTACGCCTTAATAGCCTCGGGGTCATAGAGCTTGCCCGGCCAGTCAGCGCAGTCGGTCATATAGTTCGAGTCGAACACCTGCGTGTAATAGCCGTTGTCTTCCTCGCTCGTGAGGAAGTTACCGTTGTAGGCCATGGCGCTGCGTGCTTCATTGCAGAAGCGAGTACCGTCATTTTTCACGGTCAGGAACGGCATGTCGGCCATAGAACCCGGACCCGCATCGAAGTCGTGCTGCACCTTGGAGCCGCATACGCTCTCCATGCGGCCACCAGCCCATACCATCATCTTCTGACCGTCGCCTGTCTTATTGGTCTCTTTACGATCGAGATGCGCCATATCGGGGTTATAGTAGGCCATCATTTCATCGTCATTGGTATAGTCGCCCGTTGCGACAACGACACCGTTTTTCGCATTGAATTGCACATAGTCGCTGCCGTCTTTGCAAATGACGCCCACAACCTTATCGCCGTCTTTCACGAGCTGCTCCGCGGGGCAGGAATAGAAGATCTCCAAGCCATCTTTGCCGTTGAAGTAGTCGCACAAATCGCGCATGCCCGAGCCAGTGTTGTAAGGTTTCGGGCCGAAATCAAATGCGAAATAAGAAACAGGCTGCTCGTCGATAACCGAGATGTTGCTCGTCCATTTCTTGGTGGTGTCGACGACTTGGCAGCCGGCTTCGGTCGCCTTATCCCACAACCAATGCAGAGCTTCGCCGGAATTGTTTGCCCACAGCTCAAGCTGATCGCGGTGCGAACGCCATGCGCACTGCTCGGTGAGCCACGACATCACAGCCGCCTTGCCGGCGGCACTCGTGGAGGCCTCGAGCGAGTCGCACGTATTGCCCTGAGAAACTGCCTGGCTCTCTTTCTGAATAAGCGCAACCTTCGCGCCTGCATCGGCCGCGGCCAGCGCGCACGGCACACCTGCGGCGCCTGCGCCAATTACGACCACGTCAAATTCCTTGGTCTCCTTGACGTCTTTAATGGGTTCGGGAGCCTGGAAGAAGCTCGGCAAACCGTCGGTATCTTTAGAAGCGGCAGCCGGAGCGCCCTTCGACGATCCGCCCGACGGAGAGCAGCCCGCGAGCATGCCTGCGCCGGCCGCTCCAACAGCTGCGATGCCGCCGAATTTAAACAAATCGCGACGTGAAAGTTCCATGATATCCCTCCTGTTGTTTCTCGTTGGCAGCCCGTTCTCACCCGAACAGACCACCGCCGTTCCCCTTCGGAACGCCCTAAAATCTAGGCGGAAACAGGAGGCAAAGCATCGACCGGAATCGATTTTATGGGGTTATTTTTCTATAACCCCCTATATAACCCTCGGCCGACGTGCAAAAATAGCTCTCGAACGCACTATCGGGGAGGGATTGTGCCAAAGCAAACGCCATGCGATACGCATGAAATTGAACCTATGAAAAACGACAAATGTGATGAACTGGACGCAAGTCTTGCCGAAGAGCTCAGGGGCTCGCTACTATTCGGGTACATTCCCGTGGTGCCGCTCACTTTCTTGGGCCTCGGCATCTATCGAGCCTGGATCGAAATCGCCTTCGTGGGCACGTTCGTGCCTTTCCCCTTCAACATGGCGACGCCTCGCGACCTTTTCGACTCAATCATGGTGCTCACCGTAGTGCTGTGCGCGATTTTCGCCAAGAAGCTCAAAACACTCGTTGGCCGGCGCAGCGCTCTTACGATGACGGGCATTTTGCTCACTACGTCTACGGTGCTCTCGTTTTCGGCATTCTACGCGCCGAATATCGCGACCGAGCTTGGAACGGTGTCGGGAATCGTTGGCGGCGTAGGCATCGCGTTCATGATTGTCATATGGAGCGAAATCTACGGCAGCCTCAACCCATTTCGCGTCGCTGCCTATTATTCGCTTTCTATCGTAGCCGGAGCGCTCGTCATTTATGTATATGAGGGCTTTAAATTTGAATGGCTCTT
>CAKUEV010000235.1 GCA_934646845.1 uncultured Slackia sp. | reverse complement strand
ACCCGCAGCAGCGCGGATGCTTGCGCGGCCGCTCGCTGCGCCAGCAGGTTTACAATGCCGACCGCATCAAATACCCCATGAAGCGCAAGCATTGGCAGCCGGGCGGCGGCGAGAACGCCCATGGCGAACTGCGCGGCAAGGACGAATGGGAGCGCATCACGTGGGATGAGGCGCTGACGTATGTCACCGACGAGCTGAAGCGCGTGTATAAGGAATACGGCCAGGATGCCGTCATTTGCAATGGCTGGCGCTGGGCTCCTGGCTCGGCGATGCTTCCCGTGATGGGCGGCGCTGTCTACAACAGCGAATGCGAGTCGTTCGGCACCTGGGCATTCCAGACCGAAGCGCTCGGCATGTATTCCTGGGGCGACCATCCCGACATTATGATGGCCCCCGATAAATACGACCTGCCTCATGCCGACACCATCGTGCTGTATGGCTGCAATCCCGCCTGGGCGCAGCATTCCAGCATGTACTGGCTGAAAAACGCCAAGGAACATGGCGTCGATTTCGTATATGTTGGCCCTACTTACAACGTGACCGCTTCGACGCTCGGCGCGCGCTGGATTCGTGTGCGCCCTGGTACCGATACGGCGTTTCTGCTGGCCGTGACGTATGAAATGATTCGCCTCGACAACGAGCGCGGCGACATCATCGACTGGGATTTTGTCAACGAGCGCACGGTTGGTTTTACGCCAGAGACCATGCCGGAAGACGCCACTACCAACGAGAACTTCCGCGATTATGTGCTGGGCGAATACGACGGTATTCCCAAGACGCCTGAATGGGCGAGCGAGATTTGCGGTACGCCGATTGAAGATATCACGTGGTATGCCGAAATGGCCGGCAAGAATAACGCCGTAACCTTCCTGCACAGCTATGCCGCGTCGCGTTGCTTTGGCGCCGAGAATCTGCCGCAGGCGTTCATGACGGTGTCGGCACTCGGCGGCCATTATGGCAAGGCGGGCCATGGTTCCGCGGCTATTTATACATGGGATGCGGGCGATTCGGGTTACCGTCTGATTCAGCACGCCGGCGGCGACTATTCCTACATCGACAACTTGGTTGGCGGGCCGGCCGTTACCGGCGCCGACCGCCAAATCGAAGGCCCTACGTGGTGGAAATCGCTTGCCGAGGGCAAATACATCGCGACGTCTGCCGGGTCGTTTGACCTTGGCTCGGGCGTCGAGGACAAAACGAAGCTGCGCCATAACACGCCGCTCTACCACGAGGCGCGCGAAATGCCCGTGAATCCGCGCTTGATGTTTGCCACCTGCTCGAATTTCATGCAGACGCGCGGCAACCTCATGCAGGGCGTCGAGGTCATGCGACAGGCCGACACCTGCATTTCCATGGAAATCAAGTATTCGCTCACCGCGTCGTTCGCCGACATCATTTTGCCCATTGCCACGCATTGGGAAGGCAATGACGACGAAAGCTGGGGCGAGTTGTGCTGGCCTTCGCCCTTCGGCGACGGCAACGGCCAAAAGCAGCGCAAAGATGCACTTTTGGCCTGGAAACCGCTGATCAAGCCCATGTACGAATGCCGCGAGGAAAAGGCCGTGTGCCGCGAGATTCTTGAACGCATGGGCTGCGACCCCGACGACGCGTACCCCAAGAGCAACTACGACCAGTGGCTTGGCTACTTCCTGGGCATGCGCGAGCTTTCCGAGGACCTCTCGAAATGGGAGCCGGTCATCACTTGGACGGCCGAGGACAATAAGAAATACCATGCGAATTATCCCGAGCAGCAGGGCAAAGTGGGCTTCGACGAGTTCATGGAAAATGGTTCGTACGTATGCACGCGTTCCGAAAACGATCGCCGAAATTAGGTAGGCTACCGCGATGACAAGCTCGGCATCGGCGAGGACGGCACGTCTGTCGTGGTGGCCGATACCGCATGGCCGCGTCCCTCGCTTTCCGGCAAGCTCGAGATTTACTGCCAGTACAAGGCCGACAATGCGAACCGCCCGGGACTCAATTCCGAGCCCATCAAGCCGTACGCGAATTACATCGAACCCGTTCGCGGCTATAAAGACACGTTTGCCGACTGGTCAACGAAAACCAAGGGCAAATACCCCTTGCAGGCGTACACGCCGCACTACATGCGCCGCGCGCATAGTTGCTACGACAACATGGCGTGGACGCAGGAGGCCTTCGTGAATCCGGTATTCATGAACGTTGACGATGCCGCCGAACGAGGCATCAAGGCTGGCGATACGGTCATGTGCTACAACGACTTCGGCCGTATGCTGCGCAAGGCCCAGCCCATGCAGGGCATCATGCCTGGTTGCGTTGGCATTCCTCATGGCGTTCGCTCGGTGTTCGACGAAAGCGATCCGGAAAACATCATCGATCGCGGCGGTTCCGAGCAGGTGCTCTCTGACGGTCTGCAGTCGAACTACTTCAAGCACGTCAATGGCTATAACTCGCTGCTCATCGAGGTTGAAAAGTACGATGGCGAGCCGCTTGTCGAAGACTATGAACGCGCGCCGTTCTTCGCCGCGGGCGTCGATTCCGAAGACGCGCCGGCATACCTTGTCCCGTCGAGCGAGAATTAGGAGGTTTGCATCATGAGCTTGGGTTTTTACGTTGATATGACGAGCTGTATCGGCTGTCGTACCTGCCAGGTCGCCTGCAAAGATCGCCACGACCTGCAAGAGGTGGGTCCTCGTCCGCGCCGCGTCGATTCGTTCGAATGCGGGACGTATCCGCAGGTGGGCATGTTCCATACGGTTGTGTCATGCAACCATTGCGATAATCCAGCGTGCGTTGCGGGCTGCCCGACGGGCGCTATGCACAAGGCCGCCGACGGTACGGTGCGCCATGACGACACGAAGTGCATCGTGTGCCGTAATTGCATGCTCGCGTGCCCCTACGGTGCCCCCCAGCACGATGTCGCGCTGAACCGAATCGTTAAATGCGATTCCTGCGCCGCGTTGCGCGATGCGGGCATGAATCCCGTGTGCGTCGACGCGTGTCCCATGCGCGCCATCGAGTTCGGCGACATCGATGAGCTTCGCGCCAAGCACGGCGATTCAGTCAGCGAAATCCCCGTGCTCGCGCCAGCGAATATCACGAGCCCGAATTTGTTGATGCGCGCAAGCGATGTGGCTCTCGCAGCCGATTTCAACGAAGTGGCGCTGTAGCCATGGC
>CAKUEV010000234.1 GCA_934646845.1 uncultured Slackia sp. | reverse complement strand
CGCTTCAAAGAAAGAGACCTGAGCTTGCTCTATTCCGATCAATTCAGTGCCGCAGCGGCAACCGCGCTCGAACATCCGAGGCTTGGGGTTTCACGCCATGAATAAGCGCCGTTCCGTTCGCAACCTTATTCGGCGTACATATCCTCAGTTTGTTCAGTTTCTCTTCGCGGCCAACAAATATTATGCACCCTTACATTATGCAAGTTCGAATAATTCGATGATGCATAATTGCAGCCATACGGAACGCGTTTTCAAACTTCTCGCGTTTCCCAAAGAGCCCTAGAACTTGCGGAAGCGCTCGTAGCGCTGCTCGAGCAGCTCGTCGATAGGCAGGGCGGAAAGCTCGTCGAGGCTTTCTTCCACATACGCCACCACGTTGGCGATCGCGAAATCGGGGTTAGCGGAGGACGAGCCCTCGCCCTCTTCAAGCACCGCGTCGACGATGTCCATGTCGTAAATCTCGTAGGCGTTCATGCGCATGACCGCAGCCGCCTCGGCCGCGCGCGAGCGGTCCTTCCACAGAATGGACGCGAAGCCCTCAGGCGAGAGCACCGAATACACGGCATGCTCCTGCATGGCCACGCGGTCGGCCAGCGCCAACGCCAACGCGCCGCCGCTGCCGCCTTCGCCCACGAGCACGCTCACCGTGGGCACGCGCAGCCCCGCCATGGCATACAGGTTGTCGGCGATCGCGTTGCCCTGGCCGCGCTCCTCGGCCTCTTTGCCGCAAAACGCGCCCTGCGTGTCCACGAAGCACACCACCGCACGCCCGAAGCGCTCGGCCTGACGCATAAGGCGCAAACTCTTGCGGTAGCCCTCGGGCTGCGGGCAGCCGAAGTTGCGCTTGATGCGATCTTGCAGGTCGCGGCCCTTTTCCTGCGCGATAAGCGTTGTCGGCTCGCCCGCGACCCAGCCGATGCCCGCCACAATGGCGGCGTCGTCGGCAAAACCGCGATCGCCGTGGCACTCGAAGAAGCCTTCGCACGTCGCTTCCAAATAGCGGCCCGCGGTAGGTCGATGTACGTCGCGCGCGGTTTGCACGCTGGCCCACGCGGGATTTTCCGCCGCCTCGGCCTGCTTCGCGGCGCCAGGCTTGGAGGTGTACTGCTCGATTTCCGCACGATAAGCACGACGGGTCGCCACCGAGCGCACGCCGTCCGCGACGCGCTTCGGCACCGCCACGGCAGCCTTGGCGGCAACGGCGCGCACGCCGGAAAGAATGTCGCGCTCGTCAGCAGCAAGCTGCACGCCCGCCGCTTCAAGCTCGCATTTCGTGGGATTCGCGGCCAACGCGGCGAGAACCGCGGCGAACCCACGAGGCGCGCCCGCTTCAGGCTTGGCATGCAGCGCAAGCAGGTTCGCGAGCGTCTCACGAATGCGCGGACGTTCAACGATGGCGTCGATAAGGCCATGCTCAAGCGCGAATTCCGCCGTTTGGAATTCCTTGGGAAGCTCCTGGCGAATGGTGTCTTGGATCACGCGGCGGCCGGCGAAGCCGATGAGCGCGCGGGGCTCGGAAATAATCACGTCACCCTGCATCGCGAAACTCGCGGTCACGCCACCCGTGGTGGGGTCGGTAATCACCGAGAAATACGGCAGGCCCGCTTCGCCGTGACGCTCAATCGCGGCCGAGATTTTCGCCATTTGCATGAGCGAAACCAGGCCTTCCTGCATGCGCGCGCCGCCCGAGCAAGTGAACAGCACCAGCGGCAGGCCCTCTTCGGTGGCATGCTCGGCCAGACGCGTGATACGCTCGCCCACCACCGAACCCATCGAGCCCATGAAGAACGTGGAATCCATCACGCCAATCGCCACGCGCATGCCCGCGATGCGACCCACGCCGCAGCGCACGCCTTCGCGAAGCCCCGTCTTCTTTCGCATGCCGCCAATTTTGTCCAGGTAACCGGGGAAATCGAGCGGGTCGGTTTCAGGCACGTCGGATTTCTCGGTTTCAAACCAGCACTCGAAGCTTTCCGCATCGAGCACGCTCGCCAAGCGCTCGGCCGACGTCATGCGGAAGTGATGGCCGCACTCGGGGCACATTTTGTGATTGGCGAGCACGCGCTGCGCGTCGGAAATGCGGTGGCACTTCGGGCACGTGACCCACGAGTCGTCGCTTACGTGCAACGCCGCGTCGCTGGGAGCCAGGCAGGTGCGCCACACGCGCGTGATGCCGCCGAACGCCGCGTTGATCGATGCTACAGGCACGCTGTAGACGCTGCGATGTTCGTCGGCCGCCATAGAAAGGAAGCGCTCGTCAACCGCGAGGCGCGAATCGACGAGCAAAATCGCCTGCGCATCAGCCGATTCGGCCGCGGAAAGCACGCGATAGCTGTCGTCGAGAGCGCCGGTTTCGCGGCTTTTGCCCACGCACACGGTTTTCGGGGCGAGCTTCACGTGCGCGGCGCGCGCCATGTCTTCGGTGTAGGCAACGCACGGCACAAGGCCCGCGGCCAAGCATCCCGCAACGATGGATTCGCCCGTCGCGCCCGCATCGACCACGAGCACGCGCGCAGCGCCAGCCGAACGTACTTCGACCAGGCTTTTCAGCGGTTCAGTGGCCGCGTAAACAGCCGCCGATTCCTGCTCGCACGCGAGCGCGTCGACGCCCTCTGCGGCAGGAGCCGCGGGCGCAGCGGTCGCATCGCCAATGGTCACATATGCCGTTTTCTTCGAACGCAGCATAACTGCACGCTTTCTCTTAGAACGAACCTGTTACATGCTCAACCTGCTAAATGCTCGTGTTAAACGCTACGAGCATTTAGCAGGTTCCGAACCGCACTCGCGCCTACGCCAGCACGTACTTCTGCGTGGCGGAAGCGGCCACCTTGCCGTCGACCGTCGCCGCAACCTCGGCCACCACCATGCGGGAAGACGATTTCACGATGTCGGCCTCCAAGCGCAGGGTGTCGCCCGGCTGAACCTGATGGCGAAACTTCGCTTTATCGACCCCCGTAAGGAAACCGATTGCGCCTTCTGCCCCACGCGCTTCAAGCACGCAGAAGCTCGCCGCCTGGGCAAGCGCCTCCATAATGATGACGCCCGGCAAAACAGGGTGCTCAGGGAAATGCCCTTTGAACAGCGGCAAAGCAGGGTCGACATCGAGTTCGGCGACAATATGTTCGCCAGGAACGCATTCCACCACGCGCGTCAGCCACAAA
>CAKUEV010000233.1 GCA_934646845.1 uncultured Slackia sp. | reverse complement strand
TACCTCTTCCGCCCGCTTGAGCACGGCGCGAATATCGTGGTGCATTCCGCGACCAAGTTCATCGGCGGACACGGCACCTCGCTCGGCGGCGTAATCGTCGACGGCGGTAACTTCGATTGGAAGGCAAGTGGCAAGTACGCCGAAATCGCCGAGCCCAACCCGAGCTACCATGGCGTGAGCTTCGCCGAAGCCGCAGGCCCGGCCGCATTCGCGACCTACGTGCGCGCCATTCTGCTGCGTGACGAAGGCGCCTGCATCTCGCCGTTCAACGCATGGATCCTGCTACAGGGCACCGAGACTTTGTCGCTTCGCGTCGATCGCCATGTCGAGAACACGAAGAAGGTCGTCGAATTCTTGGCGAACGACCCGCACGTGGCTTCCGTGAACCACCCGAGCCTGCCCGACCATCCCGACCACGAGCTCTACGAGCGCTACTTCCCCAACGGCGGCGCGTCCATCTTCACGTTCGAGATTAAGGGCGGCCAGGAAGCGGCCTGGAAATTCATCGACAACCTGCAGATTTTCTCGCTGCTCGCCAACGTCGCCGACGTGAAGAGCCTGGCCATTCACCCGGCAACCACCACGCACTCCCAGCTGACCGAGGCCGAGCTGGCCGACCAGGGCATCACGCCTTCGACCATCCGCCTGTCCATCGGCACCGAGAATGCCGAAGACATCATCTGGGATTTGCAGCAGGCCTTCGCCAAGCTCGACTAGCTTCAGGCGAAGGGCAACCGCGCATGGCAAGCCACAAAGCCGCGCCACGAATCGCAAAGCTGAAATAATGAAAGCCCCGGAAGTCGATTCCAGGGCTTTCTTGCAATTTGCGACTCATTAACCAGCTAGCGATCGGCCGAAAACGCAGGAGGCACATTCGGCGTGAGCAACGTTTTCGCCTGTTCCTCGCATGCGGAAATATTTGCCTGCAGCGTTTTGCGGTATTTGTCGCGGCTCATGCCCTCGTCGAATACGCCGCCCGCATACGTCAAAACATCGAGGGCGATGTTGCCGCCGCCGTTCGGGAGCTTGTCGACCGACGAAGCCATGCTTGCGAATTGTCCATCGGCGTACACGTTCTTCTCAAACTGGTACTGCAGCAGCGTTTTCCCATCGTCAAGCGCCGCAGAAATGCCCAAATCGCGCGCCGCGTCGAGCACGCCGTCGGCTTCCTCGCGATAGCCTTTAAGCAACCACGCGTCGCCGAATTCCTTCGCCTCGACGAGCCACGCGGGAAGCTTCCGCCCATCGCCGCCCGCCTGCGACACGTCTCCGTCGACCTTCGCCGCCTGCATGCCGTCGTCAATCGCGGAGCGCAAGTTCGCCGCCGCTGCCAAATAATTCTTCATGCTCTTGGTGAGCTGCCCGTCTTCGCTCGAACCCACGAGCGCATAAAACCTGCCTTCGAGCGCCTGTTGCGCGCCGCCTTCGGGAATGCTCGCGCGCAGCGACGAATTCGTGGCAATGCTGAAATACCAGTCTAAAAACGCGTCGGTTTTGCCCGAGCATGTCGCATATGAGCTCTCGAGCGAATCTTTCAGCTGGAACGACATCGTGCGCAAGTTCGCCTCGTCGGCCGAAAGCGAACTGGCGAGCGCATCGATTTTCGCCTGGTCATACAGCGCGCCGTCGATGGAATAGACCGATTTTCCCGCAAGTTCGCGGGCGATTTCCTGCAGGGCTGTTCCGTTCTCGGTCTGCATGGCCACACCGACTTTCATCTCGCCCCAGAAAAAGCCCGCCACAAGCGCGACGGGGAGCACCGCGGCCATAACGACATAGCGCCGCCAGATGGGCTGCGTCGCGTCGTCGCGTTTGATCGCGTCGACCGAAACGAAAATCTTGCGCAGCTCCTGCACGGGAAGCGCGCACAGCCCAATGAGGTTCGCCATACCGAAAAACGCGCCCGCGCACAGTGCCGTGCGAATGGCGAAGCAGATGGGCACCGACACTTTCGAAGCTTGCATAAGGCCGTAGCTCGTGAGGCTGTCGACAATCCACGAGCCAACGCCCGCGTTCCACATGAGCGCCGAAGGGGAATTCTCGAACGGCATGGGCGTTTTCGCGAAGGCGTCGAGCACCGTTTCGACAGGCTGCCCGAAACTGGGGTCCATCGCGCAATACACGCCATACGCAACGCACAGCAGAAAGCCGACGATGGCGCAGCTCCACAGAAATTCGCCTGACGCCTGAAACGCGGGCTCGTATTCGCGGCGTGCGTAGCGACGCATGAGCAGCAACACCACGGGATACACCACCACCGCAGCGAAAATGAGCACCCATTCGGCGATATCCCACTTCGGCGATTCGAGGAACAAGCTCGCCATGCACGCCGCAGACACGCAGAAGCTCACGATGAAGCTGAAGATGCGGCCGTTGTTCACGCGCGCGAACAGGCCGCCCGCCGCGTATTTGAATTGGCGGTGCGTTTTGCGCACAACCACCTGATACATTACGCCCGCCGTTGAGGCGAGGGTGAAAAACGCCCAGAACAGCGCCAAAAACGGCGCAGGCATTTTCGGCACGGCGAAGCTCAGCAAATAGACGGTTACGACAAGCAGCGCCGCCTTGGCAAAATACGCGCCGAGGCGCTTGGCAGAAGAATCGCCCAAAAGGCGACGAAGCGGGTCAAGACCGTGGGGGCCGAGCTTTAAGGACGATTCAGCCGAGGTCAGGATTTTCTCCAGGGAGGCCTCGGTTCCGAAAGACGGTTCTGTTTTGGGGGATGAGTCGCCGCCCTTCCCCTCATCGGCCGAAATGCGCAGCGGAGCGCTCGCCCTGGTTGGGCGTTTCGGCTGTATGCGAGAAGGGTCAGATTTCATGAATGCGGCTCCTGAGACGACATTGGTCACTCATAGTATAGAGCCATTTGTGGCGCGGCGCTCAACCGGGCTCGATTCTGGGCATTTCCTCAAGCAGCGCAACACGTTCGCCATATGCCTCTCGCGATGCCGTCGCAGTGCCGCCGCGCCGCTTTCCTTCCCTCAACCCGTCGCGGCAAGCCGCTACCAGCCCGCCTCGATTTCACGAATGCGCTGGTAAAGCCATTCGTTTTGAGGAACTTCGATGCCGTGTTCGGCAGCGAGACGGCATATGGTGCCCGAGAATTCCTCAACCTCGGTTTTGCGACGCGCTATGCGATCTTGCGCCATGGACGGCATGCCTGCGGGGTCGAGC
>CAKUEV010000232.1 GCA_934646845.1 uncultured Slackia sp. | reverse complement strand
AAGTGCTCGATGCTGCCCGCGCCGAAGCGAAGCGCATCCACAACGACGCTGAAATCGAGGCGAGCGACATCGTCGACCGCGCGAACGCCGAGAAGGCCAAGATTGAAACCGCCATCGAAGAGCTCGATCGTTCGCACAAGAAGACGTGCGAGGCGTATTCCGAGGCCCTGAAGAGCTTCATCGACGATGCGAATGCCAAGCTTGACGATATCGAGGACGAACTCGCCAAGAAGGAGGGCAAGAAGCGCTCCCATGGTCGTTTCGCAAGCCCCGCTCAGGCACCGGTCCACAAGCCTATGTTCGGCGCCACGGGCGCTGTTGCCCCGAGCTATGTCGCTCCTGCCGCAGGCGCTGTTGAATCGGCCCCTGTGACGCCTGCCGCGACCGCTGCTCCCGCAACTGCCACGGTCATCCCGGCCCAGAGCGCCGCTCCCGCGCCGGCTCCGAGCGTCGAGAAAGACCTTTCCGGTTTCGGCGATGCTGCCGAGGCCTTTGATTTGGGCGATATCGACTAGCGCGGCCTCGCCGCTCCTTCGGGCGGCGAAATAATGCGATGCCGCAAGAACCCCTGGTGCTGCATTTCTGGCTCAGCCTTTGATTCGCGTGCTGAAGTACGCGTTGCTCTGGCTTTGCCAGAACTGCCTGCGCCAGGGGTTCTTTTTCGTTGATGCTTGGCGCGAATGCGTTTTGCTCCGATAAACGACGAAAGCCCGCGTGAGCGAGCTTTCGTTTTGTAATGCCTTAGCGGGCCTATGAGCCGGGTTCTGTCGTTGAAGACGGCCATTTATCTAGGACGTGCGTTACCGCACGCCTCAAGCAGGCTACCCGCATGCACGGAGAGGCTCAACCGTATCGCATGCCTATTCGCCCTTGCTTCGGATGGGGTTTACCAAGCCACGCCATTACTGACGTGCTGGTGCGCTCTTACCGCACCTTCTCAGCTTTTCTCTTAACGCCCGAAGGCGCCAGTGGGAGTTTAAGTTTCTTCAGCACTTTCCATCGGGTTTCCCCGCCCGGCCGTTAGCCGGCATCCTGCCTCAAGAAGCCCGGACTTTCCTCGTTGGCGCAAGGCCACCGCGACCGTCCAGCCCGCATAGCGTCGGCTATTGTATCATTGCCTGCGCCGTATGTCGTGCATTCTGCACGGTGTTGCTACAATCTTGCGCAAAAGCCGCCGATCATGAATCGGGTTAGAAGGGAAGATATGCCAGAGAATCGTTTTTCATGCGCGCTTATCGGCGCCGCATCCTTTGATGCCGACCATTTTTCAGCCGAACGTTTCGATGAGGTGATTGCGGTCGACGGTGGCTTTTCCTCGCTTTGCGCGATTGGCGTAACGCCTGATTTCGCCCTGGGCGATTTCGATTCGTTGGGCCATGTCCCGCAGGGCGTTCCCCTAGAGAAGCATCCCGTTATGAAGGATGACAGTGATACGGCGCTTGCGCTCGAGTGGGCGCTCGCGCACGACATGCGCGAGGTTGCGGTGTATGGCGCGCTTGGAGGAAGGCTCGATCACACGCTTGCAACGCTTTCGGCTTTGGTGGGCGCGGCGCGAGCGGGCATGCATGCCGTCGCGGTAGGAGAGGGCAATGTCGTAGTCGCGCTCGCAGGTGGCATGTCACTCGAGATTGCCGCAAAGGATACGGGCACGTTTTCGGTCTTTTCTGCGCCGGACGCGTCATTTGGCCTCACGGAGCGCGGCTCGCTCTATGAAGTTGAGAATGCGACGCTTCGAAACGACGTGACGCTCGGCCTTTCCAACGAATTCGTGGGCAAGCCTGTGTCGATTTCTCTTGAGCGGGGCGCTGTCGTGGTCGTTTTGCCGCGAATGCCCTTGGGCGATATTCGCATCGGCTAAACGCGGCGCTGCCGTTCGCGGATTTTCATGCTCCTTTTGCCGCGTGCGCCGTATAATTCACTTCGACATAATGGGGAGCTCGCCGAAGCGGGCTGAGAGGGGGCTTCTTGGCTCCGACCCACCGAACCTGATATGGGTAATGCCAACGAAGGGAGCATCGCATGACTGCGAACAATTCCGTATATCAAACTGCATCTGAAATCACCGAATCCATCAAGGCGTTTGCCGATGATGTGCGCGCGACGACCCCGCTCGTCCACTGCATCACGAATTACGTGACCGTGGAAAGCTGCGCAAACGCCGTGCTCGCCGTGGGTGCAAGCCCCATCATGAGCGACGAGCCTGCCGACGTGGTTGACATCACGTCCATTTGCAACGCGCTCGTGCTGAATATTGGCACGCTCAACATGCAGACCATTGCCGGCATGAAGGCCGCGGGCGCCCGAGCCGCCGAGCTCGAGCACGCCATCGTTCTTGACCCGGTAGGCGCGGGGGCTTCGGCGCTGCGCACGCAAACCGCAGGTGAACTGCTCGATTCGCTGCCCGTTGCCTTGGTGCGCGGCAATATGAGCGAAGTGAAGGCCCTCGCCGGCCAGGCGGCCGCCACGCAGGGCGTCGATGTGAACCCCGCCGACGCCGTGACGAGCGAGGAAGATATCGCCGAAGCGGCGGCTTTCGCGCGTGATTTCGCCGCGAAGGCCAACTGCGCCGTAGCTATCACCGGCCCCATCGATATCGTCGCCGATGCGAACCGCGCATTCGCCGTGCGCAACGGATCTGCGCTTCAGGGCCGCATCACGGGTTCGGGCTGCATGCTTTCTGCTATCACCGGCGCATATATGGCGCGCGCGAACGGCAACGCCGTTGAGGCCGCTCTTGCCGCGGTGGTGCACATGGGCGCTGCCGGCCAGGCCGCGCAGGAGCGCATGAAGGAAGGCGACGGCACGGGAAGCTTCCATACCTATCTCATGGATGCCCTGTCGCTGCTTGAGGGCGACGATTTGGCCAAGGCCGCTTTGGTTGAAGAGGTTCGTTAACCATGACGGCGCTCACGCCGCGCGAGCGTTTTCGCCGTGCTCCCGAGTCGCTTTTGTTGTATGCCGTTTCCGATGATGCGTGGCTGGGCGAGCGTACGCTTGCGTCATGCTGCGCCCAGGCGGTGCGCGGAGGGGCGACGTTTCTGCAACTTCGTGCAAAGCGTGCCACAACTAAGGAGCTCATAAACGCGTATGCGGAAATTCGCGACGAACTCGAACGCGAAGGCCTTGCCGGGAAAGTTCCATTTGTAATCGACGACGACGTAGAGGCGGCTCTTGCCGTAGGTGCCGATGGCGTGCATGTTGGCC
>CAKUEV010000231.1 GCA_934646845.1 uncultured Slackia sp. | reverse complement strand
CGTAAATGATGCAGCGGTAATTACCTTCAAGGGTACGCACTTCGTGCGTTTTCGTGCGCAAGAGGTTTTCGCGCGGGCCGAATGTGTTTTCTCATAGCCCGGCGAAGCCCTTCGCGTTTCTTTAAAGTCGTCGCAAGAATGTCTCCGTGCTTCTTCAGGCCTGCGCATGGGTGCGCTACAATACAAAAGTTTGAAAAACCCCAAGGCTCGGCGGCGTCATTGGCCGCGCGGGCGAGAAGGAGCATGCATGTCCAAGCCGTCATTCTTTATTACCACGCCCATTTATTACGTAAACGCGGCGCCCCATTTGGGAACCGCATATTCGACCATCTTGGCCGACGTTCAGGCGCGCTATCGTCGCGCGATGGGCTACGACGTCAAATTCCTCACCGGCATGGACGAGCATGGCGAAAAGGTCGCCGAGGCCGCCGAGCAGCACGGCTTTGATTCGCCCCAGGCATGGTGCGACAGCCAGGCTCCTCTGTTTCAGAATTTGTGGAAGACGCTCGAGATTTCCAACGACGACTTCATTCGCACGACCGAGCCGCGTCAGCACCATGCGGTTCAGTACCTCTGGGAGCGCATGCAGGAATCGGGCTACCTGTACAAGGGCAGCTACGATGGTTGGTACTGCGTGCCCGACGAGACCTATTACACCGACAACCAGGTGAAGAAGGGCGACGAGGAGTACGGTTCGGTTGGCCAGCACCTGTGCCCCGACTGCCATCGTCCGCTCGAGCGCGTGCAGGAAGAGTCGTACTTCTTCAAGCTTTCCGCGTTCCAGGACAAGCTGCTCGCGCTCTACGACGAGCATCCCGAATTCGTGCAGCCCGATTTCCGCATGAATGAGGTGCGCAGCTTCGTCGAAGGCGGTCTGAACGACCTTTCCGTGAGCCGTACGAGCTTCGATTGGGGCGTTCCCGTGCCGTTCGATGACGGCCATGTGACCTATGTGTGGTTCGACGCGCTGCTGAACTACATGACGGCTGTGGGATATGGCCTTGACGACGATGCTTCCAAAGCAGAGTTTGCCTTCCGTTGGCCCGCTCAGTACCACATTGTGGGCAAGGACATCATCCGCTTCCACTGCGTCATTTGGCCGGCCATGCTCATGGCTATTGGCGAGTCGCTGCCCGAGCACGTGTTCGCGCACGGCTTCCTTACGGTGCGCAACTCCGAGACCGGCAAGGCCGAAAAAATGTCGAAGAGCCGCGGCAACGCCATTGCCCCGCAAGACGTTATCGACCTGCTGGGTGTTGAAGGCTACCGCTACTACTTCATGACCGACGTGGTTCCCGGCACCGATGGCGCTATTTCGTTTGAGCGCATGGAGCAGGTGTACAACGCCGATTTGGCTAACAGCTGGGGCAACCTGATTTCCCGCTCGCTGAACATGAGCGCGAAGTACTTTGACGGCTGCGCTCCCGCAAAGCCTGCCAGCTCCGATGCGTTTGACAACCCGCTCGCTAAAATCGTCGAGGGTCTGGTCGATCGCTATGCCGCCGCGATGGACGTGCTCGATTACGGTGCAGGCAAAGATGCCGTTATGGAGCTTATCCATGCTGCGAACCACTACATCGAAGACTCCGAGCCGTGGGCGCTTGCCAAGGATGAGGCAAAGGCCGACCAGCTCGCGTTCGTGATTTACAACCTGCTCGAGGCTATTCGCGTTTCCGCGCACTTGCTCGAGCCGTTCATGCCTACCACGAGCGCCGAGGCGCTGCGTCGCATTTCGTGCGAGGCCGAGGCTGGCAGCGACAACCTGGCCGAAGCCTGCGTATGGGGCGGCTTGGCTGGCGGCGCGCCGGTTGAGAAGGGCGACGCCCTGTTCCCGCGTCTGCAGAAGAACGATTAATCGCTCGAAACCGTGAATAGAAGCCCGGTTTCGCCTTGCGCGAGGCCGGGCTTTTTGCGCGCATGAGCATGATACAATGCCCGCGTGCTGGCAAAGTCCGACGCGGAGCGGCGCTTCAACGTAGATTGGAGCAATGCTTATGTTTGAAAGAATTCTATGTGCCGCAGCTGCGGTCGCCACAATAGCAGGCTTTATTTTAGAAGTCTGGCGAGAAATGAAATCAAATGCGCACGAGGACGACAAGGGGAGAAAAAAAGAAGGGCCGGAGCTAACCGACCCAACTAATTCGTAAACACCTGCGCCGCCCGTTGTTCCCTAGCCCGGAACGGGCTTTGCCAGTGCATCTGGAGTATACCACGCTGCAATTGACTTGTTCAATGGCGTTGCGGCGTATGAAGTTTGGATGTTGGCAATGGTTCAAAGGAAGTCTGATATCGATCCCGAAGGGGACGCCGGATACTTGTTGTATGGTGATGCGCTGTTTCGCAAGCATCGCAAAAAGGGGTGGGCCTATGTGGGCTCGCCGGTGCCTGCTCTTGAGGCGCCCGTGGCCGATACGCATGCGCACCTTGCCATGCTGTCGCACCCGGCGTTGTCGCTTGCGCGTTGCGCCGTGGTGGGCGTCGATTTCGTATGCGCGATGTGCGACCCGGCCGAGGGCGATGAATGCGAGCGCACGTATCGCGACCTGGGTATATGGCGTGCCGAAGCATTGCGCTTGTTGCCCGAGGTATTCGAGGCCACGCGTCGCAATGTGGCGGCTGAGCGCGAGTCGCTCGAAGCGCAGGCTCATGCCGCTGGCAAGAAGCATGCGGGCCAAGCGGCCGAGGCGGCGGCGCTGCTCGAGTCGGCGGCTGTTGATGAGCGCGCATGCAATTTGTGCTGGGGCGCCGAGCCGGCCATACCTCGCATGCGCATCGCATGCGGAGTTCATCCGCATGTCGCAAGCCAGTGGGATGCCGCTATGGAAGCGGCCTTGCTTGAGCGTTTGGCCGATCCGCGTACCGCCGCCTTGGGTGAAGTTGGGCTCGATTACCACTACGATTTGTCTCCGCGCGATGTTCAACGGAACGTATTCCGTCGTCAGGTGCAGCTGGCCCATGTTACGGGTCTGCCGCTCGTGCTTCACGTGAGGGATGCGCACGAAGATGCATTCCGTATTCTTGAAGAAGAGGGCTGGCCTGAAGCTGGCACGTTGCTGCATTGCTGCAGCGTGGGCCCCGATGAGCTTGCGCGCTGGGTCGAGCGTGGGGCGCATGTGGCATTCGGCGGCGCGGTCACCTTCCAGCGAAGCGATGATTTGCGTGCGTCGTCGGCGATGGTCCCGACCGATCGCCTGCTTACCGAGACCGACGCGCCCTATATGGC
>CAKUEV010000230.1 GCA_934646845.1 uncultured Slackia sp. | reverse complement strand
CTACAACCGTGACATCGAGATCTTCCCCGTTCTGAAGAGCATGCTCGAAGGCATTTTGGGTGAAAGCCCCTACCAGTCGCCCACCGACATGGGCGTGAATATGGCCGGCCTCGCCATTTGCGACGACGACGCATGCCGCGATGCCGCGAAGATGGAAATCGTGCGCCGCTATTTCGCCGCCGCCGTTAACCAACGCCGCACGGGCACGCATCTCGACCAGGTGCAACGCCTTGAGCTGCTCATGAACCAGGTGGGTGTCGACGCGAACTTCTCACCTGCGCGCAAAGCGGCACTTCTGAAGGAAGAGGCGACCGGAGCACCCGCGGGCGCCATGGTGCTGCCCGACGGCCGCGTGGTCACCGGCAAAACCTCCAACCTGCTTGGCGCGGCATCTTCCCTGCTCATGAATGCTTTGAAGGGCGTTTCGGACGTCGATGAAGACCTTTTCGTCATTTCCGACGAAGTCATCGAGCCCATTTGCAAGCTGAAGAAAAACACCCTGCACGCGAATAACCCTCGCCTGCATTCCGACGAAACGCTACTTGCGCTTTCCGTGAGCTCCGCAACCGACCCCGTGGCCAAAGAGCTCATCGACCATGCCGGCGACCTGCGCGGCTGCGACGCATTCTTCAGCGTGATTATTTCGGAAACCGACGAGAAGCTCTACCGCACGCTCGGCATCAACGTGTGCTGCGAACCGAAATACGAAAAGCGCCGCTTCTTCCATAAGTAAATTGCCAGTGGCAATTTACTTCCCCAACTTTCGCGCCCGAGCGGGCGTTCCCAGCTCGAAACCCTATTGAGCCATAAAAAATGCCCGCATTGCTGCGGGCATTTTGTTTTATTGCTTGCGATCGTCGCTGAAGAACACCCTCGACGCTTCGGCATAGAAGCCATCGCTCTTATAGCGCAACAGAATGGTGGGATTGTTGCTCTTGCGCACCAGCACGCGATCGATGGGCTCGTCGAGAATCACGATCTCGCCATCGACGAAGTAGCTCGCCTCACGGCTTTCAGGGTTCTTCGAGAGATCGATTTCCACAATATCGCTCGGGCCGGTAATGACCGAACGCGAAAGCAGCGTATGCGGAGCCAAAGGCACAACGACCAAGCCGCGGAACTCGGGCGAGCATAAAGGGCCGCCCGCAGAAAGCGCATAGGCGGTAGAGCCCGTTGCCGACGAAACGACCAGGCCGTCACCGCGCATATCGACCACATGCGTGCCAGCGATGTTGATGCCGAAATCGATAATGCGGCCCAACTCGCCGCGCGTGACCGAGAACTCATTCAGCGCGAAACGGCTCGCGACCTGAGTCTCGCCGCTCCACAGCTCAATATGCAGGCTCGAGCGCTCCTCGCGCACCACATCGCCCGCAAGCGCAGCCGCGACAATAGGAATCACGCCATCTTTGGAGGAATTCACGAGGAAGCCCAAGTGACCGAAATTGATGCCCAAAATAGGCACACGATGCTTGCCCACAAGACGGGCGGCGCGAAGCATGGTTCCGTCGCCGCCAAGGGAAACCACCATGTCAAACGACTTCACATCGATGTCGTCGCACATATCGATGACCGACTCGATGGAAAGCGGCATGGAATCGAGTTCGGTGTGCCCAATTCCCTGCGACTCCAAATACGTCGCAAGCATCATCGACGCGTCGATGGCCTCGGCGTTGGAGTTGTTGCGGATAATCAGGATGTTCATGGTGCCTCGTTTCACGATTTGTACCGCTCGCGCTATGATTGCGGTTGATTTGCAATCGACTTTAACCGCATTAGTATACCCAAACATTAAGGGCAACATGACTACTACGAACAATTCCATAACGAACGAACCCAACGAAGACGCAGAAGGCGCTGCCTCCGACGTCGCAAACGTCGGATCGTCCGCCGCGCTCATTTCATTCTTCGTCATTATCTCGCGTATCACCGGCTTCATGCGCACCTGGGCGATGGCCTTCGCCTTGGGGTCCACTATGCTCGCAAGTTCCTATCAGGTGGCGAACAACCTTCCCAACATGCTCTACGAGCTCGTTGTGGGCGGCATGCTGGTAACCGCGTTTCTGCCCGTCTACGTTTCGGTGAAAGACAGGCTCGGCGTTAAGGGCGGCAACGAATACGCATCGAATCTGCTTTCGCTCACATTCATTCTGCTTGGTTTCGTCGCGCTGCTCTGCACCATTTTCGCGCCAGCGCTCATTTACACCCAAAGCTTCATGAACGACCAATCGACGATGGGCGACGCCATCTTCTTCTTCCGGTTCTTCGCGATGCAAATTGTGTTCTATGGCATTTCGACCATCGTAAGCGGCCTGCTCAACGCTTCGCGCGATTACCTATGGTCGTCGGCTGCGCCTATCTTCAACAACATCATCGTAACCGCGACCTTCGTCGCATACGCCTTTGTAGCTCCGAGCAATCCCGAACTCGCGAAGCTTATCATCGCAATCGGCAACCCGCTTGGCGTGTTCATCCAAATGGCTATTCAGCTGCCGGCGCTGCGCCGAAACGGCATCAAATTGCGCCCTCATGTCGACCTGCATGACCCCGCGCTCAAGGAAACGCTTTCAATCGGCGTGCCCGCCGTCGTGGTTATGACCGCCGGCCTCGTGATCGTTTCCGTTCAGAATTCAGCCGCCTACGGCTGCCTTGACAATGGTCCTTCCATCATTGCGTACGCGCGCCTGTGGTTCACTCTCCCCTACGCCTTCCTCACGGTGCCCATCACTACGACCATGTTCACCGAAATCTCGCACATGATTGCAAAGGGCGACACCGATTCCTTCAAGCGCGGCGTGGTCTCGGGCAGCAAGCAGATCCTGTTTTTCATGCTGCCGTTCATGCTCTATCTCATGGTGTTTGCAGAACCCCTGGTCACGCTCTATCACATCGGCGCATTCACGCAAGAAAACATCTGGCAAATCGCAAGCTATCTCATTATGCTTTCGATTTCACTGCCGTTCTATGCAGTGAATACCTATTTGCAAAAGGCGTTTTCCGCGCTGCGCGCAATGAAGCCCTATTCGGGCCTTATGCTGTGCGCGTCCGTTTTGCAGATCGCATTCATCATGGTATTTTCAACGCCGGCCGCAGGTCCGCTCAACCTCGGCATCGTCGCCGTCGCCTTAAGCGAAACGGTTTTCTACGTTGTACTCGATATAGCATGCTTCGCATACCTGCGCCACCGACTTGGCGCGTTTGGCTTTGGCAACATGGTCGCATCGGCC
>CAKUEV010000229.1 GCA_934646845.1 uncultured Slackia sp. | reverse complement strand
AGCCCCTATTCCTTCCAGGGCTTGGGCAAAGAGGGCCTCGACATCCTCTCGAAGGTCAAGCGCGAGTTCGACATGCCTATCATTACCGAAATCATGGATGCCCGCGACCTCGATCTTTTCGATGATGTCGACATTCTTCAGGTGGGCGCGCGAAACATGCAGAATTTCTCGCTGCTCAAGGAGCTCGGCCGTTATGGCAAGCCCGTGCTGCTCAAGCGCGGCATGTCGGCCACGATCGATGAGCTGCTTATGAGCGCCGAATACATCATGAGCGAAGGAAACGACCAGGTTATGCTGTGTGAGCGCGGCATTCGCACGTTCGAGACGCGCACGCGCAACACCTTCGACGTGAGCGCCATCCCCGTGCTTCGCGAGCTTACCCATTTGCCCATTATCGCCGACCCGAGCCATGCGACGGGTTATACCCGCTTCGTGACGCCTGTGGCATGCGCCGCGACCGCCGCTCAGGCCGATGGCCTCGAGGTTGAGGTACATCATGACCCCGCCCATGCCGCCTCCGATGGCGCTCAGGCGCTTCTGCCCGAGCAGTTCGAGGACATGATGCGTCGCGTGGACATCATTCGTTCTGCCGTAACTGCGGAATGGTAGGCCGTCATGTCTGAAACTGATCGAACCCCTAAACGAGTTGGCATTGTCGGCCTGGGCCTTATTGGAGGCTCGTTCGCCAAGGCGTATGCCGATGCGGGCATTGAAGTTTTTGCTGCCGACATCGACGAGCGCGCCATGAACGCCGCCATGGCGGAAGAAACGGTCGTGGCTCCGTTGGATGAAGCGTCCATTCCTTCGTGCGATCTGCTGATTCTTGCGGTGTATCCCCAGGCGATTATCGAGTGGGTGCGCGCGCATGAGCAATTCATTTCGCCTTCAACGCTCGTTATCGACTGCGGAAGTGTGAAGCGCAGCGTGTGCCCGGTGTGCTTCTCTATCGCGGAGCGTCGTGGCTTTACGTTCATTGGCGGCCATCCTATGGCGGGTCTGCAGTATTCGGGCTATCGCCATGCGCGCGCCGATTTGTATGCCGGCCAGCCTATGGTGCTCGTGCCGCCTGAGATTTACGACCCCGATATTATTCTGTGGGCCGAGGAAGCCTTGTCGCCTGCGGCGTTCGGCTCGTTCTCGATCACCACGGCGGCAAAGCACGATCAGATCATCGCGTATACTTCGCAGCTTGCCCATGTGGTAAGTTCCGCGTTCATCAAGAGCCCCACTGCGCAAAAGCATCGTGGTTTTTCCGCTGGTAGCTATAAGGACCTCACACGCGTTGCCGAGCTCAATGCCGATATGTGGACTGAGCTGTTCATGGACAACGCCGACAATCTCACCGAGGAAATCGGCGTCGTCATAACCGAGCTCGAGCGCTATCGCGACGCGCTTTCGCGCGGAGATGAAGCCGAACTGCACGATTTGCTTGAACAGGGGTCAATCGCCAAGCGCAAGGCCGACGGCCGGTATTCCGATGCGCGCGAAGGCGGCGTGCGATGAGCGTGGTCAAAGTCGACGCCGCGTCGCACAGCTACGAGGTTTTCGTCGATGAATTCACGCTCAATCAGCTTGGCGAGGTATGTCGCGACGTGAGCGGGGGAGACGCCTGCTGCATTGTGAGCGACAGCAACGTTGCCCCGCTCTATCTCTCGCGCGCGAAAGCGAGCCTCGAAGCGGCGGGCTATGTTGTATCGAGCTTCGTATTCGAGGCGGGCGAGCAATCGAAAACGCTTCAGACCTATGCTCAGGCCCAGCAGGCCTTTGCTCATGCGGGGCTTACGCGGTCGTCGCTCGTCGTCGCTTTGGGCGGCGGCGTTGTGGGCGACTTGGCGGGGTTCGCGGCTGCCACGTACATGCGCGGCATTCGATGCGTTCAGGTACCAACCTCGCTTCTGGCCTGCGTCGATTCGTCGGTTGGCGGCAAAACGGCGGTTGACCTGCCCGAGGGAAAGAACCTCGTGGGCGCATTCTTCCAGCCCGATGCCGTGCTTATCGATACGTCGCTTCTCGCAACGCTCCCCGAGCATTTCTTCGTTGATGGCTGCGGCGAAGTTTTGAAATACGGCGTGATTTTCGATAAGGAATTGTTTGCCCAGCTTGAAGCGTGCGCTGCGAGCGATATGCGCCTGCCTGAGGTGATTACGCGCTGCGTTGAGCTGAAGCGCGACGTGGTGGTTGCTGACGAAAAGGAAGCGGGCGCCCGCCAGCTGCTCAACTATGGGCATACTTTGGGCCACGCGATTGAGAAGCTGTCGAACTTCACGGTGACGCACGGGTTCGCCGTCGCGTGTGGCATGGTGCTCGTGGCGAAGGCGAGCGTCGCGCGTGGGTGGCTTTCCGCCTCCGATGCCGCTCGAATCGAATCGACCGTGCGCGCGTGGGGGCTTCTTGCTGAAACCGAAGAGCCCGCGAGCGCGATATACGAGGCGGCTCTTGCCGACAAGAAGCGCCATGGCTCCACGATGAACGTCGTCGTGGCGAGCGAAATCGGCGCGTCGCGCATCGAGACCTTGGAACTCGACGATTTCCGCGCATTCGTCCATGATGCATGCGCATAGCGAATCGAACAAGTGGTACAGGGCGAAATGAAACAATGTGCCAGATGGCACCAACGATAGAAAGGCGGGGCGCATGGCTTCGCGCATTGGGAAAAATATCAGCGTGTCCATCTTCGGACAAAGCCATTCCGCCGGAATCGGCTGCGTGGTCGAGGGCATACCTGCCGGAAAGAAGATTGACCTCGATGAGCTGCAGGCGTTTCTTTCGCGTCGAGCGCCAGGCGGCATGCCGTGGTCGACTCCTCGCAAAGAGGCCGACCTTCCTGAATTTCTGGGCGGCTTGGTCAACGGCGTCACGTGCGGCGCGCCGCTTGCGGCCCTTATTCGAAACACGAATACGAAAAGCTCCGATTACGACGAACTTCGCCGCGTGCCGCGACCGGGCCACGCCGATTACGTGGCGAATATGAAATTCCACGGTGCGCAAGACGTTTCGGGCGGCGGCCATTTTTCGGGTCGTCTTACCGCTCCTTTGTGCATTGCGGGCGGCATCGCAATTCAGTTGCTGCGCGATGAGGGAATCGAAGTCGGTGCGCATATCGCACGCATTGCGGGCATTGCCGACGATGCGTTCGCGCTTCATGGCCTCTCGTCCTCCGATGTTCATGCGGCGCATGCGAAGTCGTTCCCTGTTCTCAACGACGATCAAGGTGAGCGTATGATTACCGC
>CAKUEV010000228.1 GCA_934646845.1 uncultured Slackia sp. | reverse complement strand
GCAATTGAAGTTCGGGCACAGCTTCCACGGGCCGCGAGCGGTGGTCACGATCACCATAGGAGCGCCGCAGTCGGGGCACGTTTCCTCGGTCGCGGTGAGCTTGCCGTATTGCGGAAGTGGATAGCTCGTTTCGCATTCCTCATAGTTCTCGCAGCGAATGAAGCGTTTAAGCGTGCGCGGGTTCTTCGAGGCGATGAGTTGTTTGTCGAGGCCCTTCGCGGCGCACGTCGGGCACTTCCCCACCACGATATCGGGCTCATGATTCGTGGGGCAATTAGGATCGATGCACTGGATGCGCGGCTTGCTGCGGAATGCGGTCACCTTGATTTGGGGCATACCGCACTCGGGGCACTTTTCCTCGACCGCTTCGATTTTGCCCTTCGGCAACGGGTAGGTCACATCGCACTCAGGCCAACCAGAACAGCCGATGAACATCGAGCGCGTTTTCTGGCTCGCGCGCAGCTGCAGGTCTTTGCCGCACTTCGGGCACGGTCCCACATATGCGTCAGCAGCCACAGCGTCGGCCAGTGCGTCTTTGATTTGCTCTTGGTGCGGCAAAAGCTCGTTGAGCACGTCGTTTAAGATGTCGCGCGACAAATCGACGACGTCTTTTTGGGTCTTGTTGCCGGCGGCAATCTGGTTCATGTCTTCTTCAAGCGTCGCCGTCATGTCGGGGCTCGTGATTTGCGGTGCGAACTGGCCAAGCGCGTCGCATACCGCAATGCCGAGCTGGCTCGGCTCGATAGGATCGTTCTGCACGTATTTCACCGTGTAGAGGCGCTCGATAATCGCATGACGCGTGGCCTTGGTACCCAAGCCCAGGCGCTCCATTTCCTGAATGAGCTTGCCCTGGCTGTAGCGCGCCGGCGGCTCGGTCTGCTTCTTGGCGCACACGGCGCCCTTGAAATCGACCGTTTGGCCTTCGGCAAGGGCGGGCAACTGCTCTTCCTTCTTCGTGCCGTAGGGGTAAATGGCGCGGAAGCCCGGCTTCACCACCACGTCGCCGCGCACGGCGAACGGCTCGGCGTTCACTTCGATGGTCACCTTCGTGCCCTCGATAACCGCGGCATCGGAAAGGGTCGCCAAGAAACGGCGCGCGATAAGGTTGTAGAGCTTCCACTCGGGCGCGCCGAGTTTATCGGGGTCGGCGGCGGCCGTGGGGTGAATGGGCGGATGGTCGGTGGTTTCCTTCTTGCCGCGCGTGGCAACAAGCTTGCCGCGCTTCAGGAGCTCCTGGCAATAGGGGCGATAGGCCGCGACGTCCGAGAGCTTTTTCACCGTTCCCTCAAGGTCGAGCGATTCGGGATACACCGTGTTGTCGACACGCGGGTAAGAAATATAGCCATCCATGTACAGGCTTTCGGCCAGGCGCATGGTGCGCGCGGGAGAAAGGCCCTCGCTTGCAGCCGCAGCCATAAGCGACGTGGTATTGAACGGCACGGGGGCAGCCTGCGTGCGCTTCTTTTTCTCGATGGTGGAAACCGTGCCTACGGTTCGGCCTTCGACGTGGGCCATAACGGCGTTCGCAGCATCTTCGCTCTTGAAGCGAGCCGTGGCATGCGGCGCGCTAAACTCGTCGGCGTCGTGCTGGAAATCGCCCTTGATTACCCAATAATCTTCGGGGACGAACGCCATGCGCTCGCGCTCGCGAGCGACGATAAGCGCGAGCGTCGGGGTTTGCACGCGGCCCGAGCTGCGCACGTTGCCGTAGCCGGCGAATTTCACGATGGTGAGGTAGCGCGTGAGCACAGCGCCCCAAATAAGGTCGATTTCCTGGCGGCTCTCGCCCGCCGCAGCCAAGTCTTCATCGAGCTTCACGAGGTTTGTGAAAGCATGCGCAATTTCTTCTTTCGTGATGGCCGAATAGCGCGCGCGGAACACCGGCGCGGTATCGTTGACCTGCTGGATTTGGCCAAGCGCATCGGAGCCGATAAGCTCGCCTTCACGGTCGAAGTCGGTCGCGATGATGATTTCATCGGCCTTCTTGGCCAAGTTCTTCAAGCTGCGGATGATGTCTTTTTCCTTCGGCAGCTTCTCGATGGGCGCATACGCAAGATACGGCAGCGCATCCATCTTCCACGCGCCCATGGCGACGCCATCGGCCAAAAACGGCTTGCGCTTCGTTTTATACGGTGGCTTCGCAAGGAAATCGGGGATGTCAGCAGGCACGACTTCCCCATCGGCGGTCACGCCCTGCCAGCCCTTCGTTTTCTTGTAGACGATTTGCGGAACGAAATCGGGCTCGAGAATATGGCCGCGCAAGCCGATGGTTACCCATTCTTCACCATCGAGTTCGAAACGATAGACGGGCGTGTTGTAAACCTTGTCGGCCTTCGGCTTTTTAATGCCCAGCAAATCGGCGATTTTCTGGGCGGCGATATTCTTCTCAGTAACGACGAGCTTCAAAGCGAGTCCTCCCGATTTCTTACCTATATATAGGGCATGCAACACCGCGCCGTCTCACCCGATGCGCGCAGCGACGCTCGGCGTTCGCCGCCAAATCGCGCGATATGTGGCAAACATGCCGGCATGCGAATGCTAAACGCCCGATAGCATACACGAAATTGCAACTATCGGGCGAATTTTTGCAAAGAGCGTTGAGTAGATACAGCGAGGGAAAAGGAAATCTAGTCGCGATTATCGAGCGGAACGCTCATTTCATACAGCTCATGCGGCGCAACATCCTGTTCATGCGGCCACACGACCGTATCGCGAAACATCGGTTCTATGGAGACCTGGGCAAAATATGCCGGATCCGCAAGCTCGCCCATCCATGAGCCCCGGATATGCGGCGTCATGTCGAAAAGCCGCCGCTCGCCCGTTTCGTATGTGAATTCGATACGATTGTTTTCTTTGGCCGAAACGTCCACCAGACGAGGGAACGGACCGCTATCGTCCATCATGACCTCCCCTTTCGAATTCATCTCAAAGGTTCAATCTTATAGGGGGTTTCACCACATAGTAGCATATCCCAGTTCGCGCAAAGTTCATCATGGTGCAGCGCCGCCCAGGCAACAACGAGCTTGTTTTGCTTCGAAGGAAGCGAACCCGACAAAAGTCGACCATCTAAATCGTACACGGCATAATGCGAACCATATTGAACATGAAAATGCGGGAGCTTATGCTTCGCGTCCCCCTCGGCAAACATACGAATCACGATTCCGTAGAACATACTGAGCGGTGGCATTTCGACTCCCTCTTTTGGCGTGAGAGGAATCTATCAGGCACATCTTG
>CAKUEV010000227.1 GCA_934646845.1 uncultured Slackia sp. | reverse complement strand
GCACGTGCACTTCCGCGATCCGGGCTTCACGTACAAGGAGGACATCGAAAGCGGCGCTGCATCGGCCGCGGCAGGCGGGTTCACCAGCGTGGTGTGCATGGCGAATACGAAGCCGCCCGTTGACAACGTCGAGACGCTCGGCTACGTGCTCGAGCGCGGGGCGCGCTGCGGCATCAACGTGTTAACGTGCGCGACCATCAGCCGCGGCATGCAGGGGCGCGAGCTGGTGGACATGGAAGAGCTTGCCGTCCACGGGGCCGCGGGATTTACCGACGACGGCATCCCGTTGATGGACGAGGCCCTGGTCAAGTGCGCCATGGAGCGCGCGGCGAAGCTCGATTTGCCGCTTTCGTTCCACGAGGAGGACCGCGCGTTCATCGAGTCGCCGGGCGTGAACCAGGGCGCCGTGTCGAAGGCGCTGGGGCTGGGCGGTGCGCCCGCGCTGGCCGAGGACGTGCTGGTGGCGCGCGACTGCATGTTGGCGCTGCACACGGGCGCGCGGGTGAACATCCAGCACATCAGCTCGGCGAACTCCGTGCAGCTGGCGCGCCTGGCGAAGGAGATGGGCGCGCACGTGACGGCCGAGGCCACGCCGCACCATTTCTCGCTGACCGAGGACGCCGTGCTGGAGAAGGGCGCGATGGCGAAGATGAATCCGCCGCTGCGAACGCAGGCTGACCGCTACGCCATCATCGAGGGCTTGAAGGACGGAGCGATCGACATCATCGCCACCGACCACGCGCCGCATTCCGCCGAGGAGAAGGCCAAGCTGTTCGCCGAGGCGCCCAGCGGCATCATCGGGCTGGAGACCGCGCTTGCCCTGGGCATCACGAACCTTGTGCGCAAGGGGCATCTGACGCTCATGCAGCTGATCGAGAAGATGAGCCTGAACCCGGCGAAGCTCTACAAGCTGGACAAGGGCGCGATCGCGGAAGGCGCCGACGCCGATCTGGTGATCTTCAACGAAGGCGAACGCTGGCGCGTGGGCCCGAAGTTCGTCTCGAAGGCGGCGAACACCCCGTTTGCGGGGGAGGACCTTTGCGGGAAGGTGAAGTACACCATCTGCGCCGGCAACGTGGTATACGAGGACGGCGAGTAAGGGCGCCCCGGGTCGGGGAAGAGGTTGCTTGCTGTTAGGTTTTCCCCGGCAGCGCTGTGTGGCGCTGCCGGGGGATTTTTTGTTGGGGGAGTTGAATCTGAATCTGAATCTGCCCCATTCCCGTTGACAAGTCGATTTCCGTTTCGCATGATGCGGGGAACGGAGGATAGGAGGCAGGCATGGGAACCCCATCGCCAAGGCGCACGGTAGAGCTCAAGCAGAAGGCTGTCGAGCTTTACGGGTGCCTCGCAGGTTTCTGTCGCTATCCCGAAGACCCCGGATCTTCTTCGCCCCGATATAAGAGCATCCGCTGGAGAACCATGTTGCTTATCGATCTTTAGACCGACTCAGCCAATCACCTCTTGTCAGGCAAAAGATCTGCTCTGTGCGTATGTCGCCCATTAGCTCGCAGTAGACGTCCTTGCGGGTGTGATGCCAGGTGAAGCCGCATTTTTCCTGAACGCGTTTCGATTTCTCGTTCCCGTCGAAGTACCCGCACCAGATTTTGTCCAGCTTCAAGTCCTCGAAACCATGGCGAATGAGCTCTCGAGTTGCCTCCGGTATCAGTCCCTTGCCCCAAAACGGGACGCCGATCCAGTAGCCGATTTCCCCCTCGGTGTTCGGGATTTCCTTGTCGGACCGCGCGCCAATCATCAACCCTATGCTCCCGATGGCCCTGTTGTCTTCTTTCAGGCAAACGGCGTACGTCTCCGGCGCGGAAAACACGGTGCGGATGATTTCCGCGCTGTTGTCAACGCTCGAGTGAGGCGGCCAGCCGGCAATCGGCCCCACCCTGTCGTCTTTGGCGTATCTGTACAGGTCCTCTGCGTCTGTTTCGGCCCATGGGCGGAGTATCAGCCGTTCTGTTGTCAATTGCATATCTACCCCCATCGACTCGTTTCGATTGACGTTAATCGCTTCATTGTATTCGATGCGATAAAACTCGACACGGGGAACGCTGGCGTTTTCCCGTGCGAAGGCGCTTATGCCGTTTGGTTGCAAGTGGTCATTGAACAGGAATAGAACAGACGTTCGATTCTATGATATAATCTCTGACAATGGATACGGTTTCTTCCGAAGCCGCGCCCATTGCCATGTTTGGACCAATATCGGCGGGAAGCTCAGGCTCTGGGAGGCGGTTGCGATGGCATACGATTTCAAGAAGGAATTCAAGGAGCTCTACAAGCCGTCGGGCAAACCGAGCATTCTGACCGTTCCGCCCATGAGTTACATCGCCGTGCGCGGCAAGGGCGACCCCAATATTGAAGGCGGCGAGTACCAGAGTGCCATGCCGCTGCTCTACGGCATGGCGTACACCATCAAGATGTCGAAGAAAGGCCCACACGAAATCGAAGGCTATTTCGACTTCGTTGTGCCGCCACTCGAGGGCTTCTGGTGGCAAGGCTGTCCCGATGGCGATATCGACTATGCTCGAAAGGGCGATTTCAACTTCATCTCTTGCATCCGCCTGCCCGATTTCGTCACTCGCGACGACTACGAGTGGGCTGTTTCTGAAGCCTCTGCCAAAAAGAAGCTGGATTTCTCGGCGGTCGAGCTGCTCAGGGTCGACGAGGGCCTATGCGTTCAATGCATGCATACCGGGCCTTATGACAGCGAGCCGGCGACTATAGATGCGATGCGCGCATTTGCGGCGGAGCAAGGCTATGCGCCCGATTTCTCCGAAGCCCGCCTGCATCACGAGATTTACCTCTCCGACCCGCGCAAGTGCGCGCCAGGGAAACTCAAAACCGTGATTCGCAATCCCATCAAGCCGATCTAGCGAAATGCCGCGCCGCGGGGCGCTTTGGGCGCGTCCTTTTCAATCGGCCATCGGTTGGTAATGAAGGCTGCATTCGTCTCGTGGGCTTTAGGTTGAAATGGCCATCTCGCTTGTTTCATTGTTTGCTCTTGGGATGGTCACTTCCTTTGGTTCGTTGGAATCCACCAGCACCGACATGCCCCTTTTCTGTTCGTCGGTTCGCCTTATTGCGGCAGCCGCGGGTTTTTCGGGGCCAACCGAGGCACTCTGGGCGCGGCGTCAACTGGGCTGGCGCTAATGCGCGGCAAGGAGCTGCTCAAGGAATGTCGGAATGTCGCGGTTGGCGAGCGCGTCGGCTATGACGGGTGCCGTCTCGGCGA
>CAKUEV010000226.1 GCA_934646845.1 uncultured Slackia sp. | reverse complement strand
CGGCAAGAAAAACCGATGCATACACCAAAGCGGCGACGAGGAACGTGAAGACTGCCGCCATTTCGGGAAGGTGGCCAGCATTTCCCGAAATAAAGAACACGCCCATGAACAGAGCGTCGAACCACGCCCAATACATACCAGAGCCAATCAAGGCCGCGATGTTCAGATTTTCTTTATCGCCTTTCCCCAAAACTAACCCCGCTTGCAATTCCCCTCAACAATAACGGCTTTATTTTAGCAGCTCAAAAAAGACGCCGTTGCAAACGCCTCAACCTGGCCTAACGGCACCATGTGCATCCCTGAGTCCTACGCAACCGGGCATGCAGCCGCGCGACCTATTACCTGTTAAATGCTCGTAGCGTTTAACAGGCTCGAATCACGACCATTCCCAGCCACCGCCTTCCGCAAACACCACTCGCCCAGCCACATTTCTGGGCCACGTGGCTCATGCTTCATCGAGAATTGAGCCTTAGGGCGGTATGAGCAGGGCATTCGTTCTTGTACAATGGCATATGATCGCAAAGCTATCGAAAAACGACCTGTGTTGAAAACCGCAACACGAGCGGCCTCGGGCAAGCCGCGGTGTCGAACCATTAAGGGCACGACGTAGCTCGTAATATCAATGCACCGCAGCGCCCACTGGGCACCACGCGTTGGCATTCCGGGCTTCGCCAGAACATGCCAATCGCCGTTTACGCCCCTTTGCGAACCCGCCATAACGAGAGGAGCGTCATGAGTAAGATACGGAAACTAATGGGCTTTGCCGCAGCGCTTGCCTTCGCCATGGTGATGCTGCCGGCATCGGCATTCGCCGACACGTCGTACTACGACCTGTACGTCAACGGCGAACGGGTCACCAGCGACAATCTCACCATCGAATGCGGCGAGGGAACGGCGACGTATGACCCCGCTACGCACACCCTTACACTGACCAATGCGTCCATCACGAATGCAATCGGTTCTGGCGGCATCTATTCGGGGCTGACGGGCGATTTGACCATCGCGCTTCAAGGCAACAATCACATCACTTTTGACGACAACACGGGCATTATGGCCACAGGAAATGTCGAGATTACGGGCCCAGGCAGCCTCGAGATTAAAGTCTCGGGAGAAACCAAGGACGGCATAAGCGTTGTCGGCAATGTTTCGGTACGCGAAACGAACCTCGTCGTTAACGCTCCTGGCGGCATTGGCATCGCAAGCGACGGCACGGTCTCGCTCGACAACGCGCAGGTCACATCCGCCGCGCTGTATGCGGGCATCGACGCCGTTAACCTCGTTATCGAAAACGGCAGCGTGGTCGATATCTCCGCGACAGAAAACCGCTGCAACGCCGCGTTCATCAGCTCCCGCGGCGGCGCAACAGGCGGCAACATTCACATTTCGAACTCCAATGTCGTAGCAAAGAGCGTCTTCCCCGGCTTGTTCGCCGGCGGCAATTTGACGATTAGCGGCGCCTCCGTCCAATCGACCTCCACCGCCGATGCCGCCCTGTGGGCGGTCGGCGACTTGACCATTGGCGGCAACGCGCATGTCACGCTCGACGGAAAACACCCCACCGGCTGCGAGGGCAACTTCACGGTCTACGCGGCCGAAATCGACGCCAAGAACACCAACGTAGAAAACATTCCGGCAATCGTCGATAGCCCCACCATCGGCAACGATTTCGACCTGACCTACGCCGTCGCCGTCGATAGCGAGGGCACGACCATCGACCTCATCGAGCACGACGGCACCGAGCGGGCCAAGGGCTTCCTGCATCTCTACAAGAACATCCACTTCGTTACCGGCGAGAAATCCGTCACCTATTCCTTCCCCTTCACGAAGACTGTTAAGAAAGGCGGCGACGTCGCACCCGGGGCGCAGGAATTCGAACTCGAGATCTTCAACGTCGGCGTTGGCCAAATCGAGGATTACACCGACGTAACCGTAACGGCGACCGTCACCACGAATGGCGAAGGAGAATACGAAGGCCTCCTCACCATTCAGGGCCCGAAGAATCAGGTTCGCGACATAACCTGCGAAGGCTTCTGCGTGCGCGAGAAGAACACGGGTGTGACGAACTGGACTTATTCCGACGCCGTCTACCAAATCTTCTGCTACGAATACGAGATTGCGACCGACGGCCAGTCCGCCATTCAGTCGAGCTACGAGATTTTCCCTGTTAAGCTCGTAGAAACCGACAACGGCGCGTTCTACGAGAAAACGCAGGATACGCCCGTAGCGAGCATGACGTTTGAAAACGTCTATACGGAAAAGGCCGCTCCCGCCGCGAGCGACAAGCCCGCAACCGATAACAAGCCGGCCGCTAACACCGAGCCTGCCGCGAATAACAAGCCCGCCGCAGGAAACATTCCCCAGACGGATGATAGCAGCGCTCTGGCCATTGAGCTTGCCGTGCTGCTGATGGCTGCAGGCGCTCTGACTGTCGCAATCGCGATCAAGAAGATGCGCAAGGGGCACGACGTTCGCTAGGGTAACGGACGCGACGGTCGGAGCGGTTGCCGAAGCATGACGCGGCGCTCGCCAGAGCATGACGCGACGCAGCCAGTGAAACGCGACGCGACCAGCGAGATGTCTCACAAGCGGCATAACGCGTCGTGACCGGCGAAATAAGGGGCAACCGCTTGGGCGAATAGCCTGCCGCCCCTGAACAAAACACGTATTGCATCAAGAAGCCCGCTCGGTATTTCCACCGCTGAGCGGGCTTCATTGTGTTCAACGCGCACAATAGGCCCATGAGACAAAAAGTGCATCCCATTCAGAGGAGTTGGCGCAGGTCGATGCCTCTTTTTCGTTCGTTTGAATTAGCCGGTCTCATTTGGACGTTCGAACATTCGGGCCAAAGACCAAGAGGAAGGCAAAAGACGGAATTCCCCACCACCGGCAGGCGCGAAGGCTCATCGCTAACCGCAGCGAAGGAGCAGGCTTCCCCCGTGCGAGGGTGCCGACGCAAGTTCTGCTGGATTGAAGGCGCGGGGCTTCGCTTGGCAAGCAGGGGCACCGGACCCAAAATTACGAATGGCGCCAGTTTTGACCACTCCCCCACGTCGAGATGGTCAAAACTCCCGCCATTTGCAAACTCCATTTCAGTGAAACCCCCTCAAAGCTCTTTCAAGGATGGTCCGCTCTTGCAAAACCCCAGGTGGGCAAGGCTTGAAAGAAAGGGCGGTGAATCGGGCGAGCCTTGCGAGGGCGGGAACGCACGTTGGGGCGCGTTTTCCGACGTGTCAAATTTACAAATGGCGGCGGTTTTGACCACTTCTGCGCAAATAGTGGTCAAAACCGCCGTCATTTGTAAACGCCACCTTC
>CAKUEV010000225.1 GCA_934646845.1 uncultured Slackia sp. | reverse complement strand
CGCGATGACATCGCGCATCTGGCTCATACGGCCGAGCGCGAGGCGAACCCGCTCTATCCCGTGCCCAAGCTCATGACCGAGCACGAACTGGCCGCCCTCTATGAAGAAATCGCAGATTGGAACGAATAATGACCGGCGAAGAAATCCAAGCACTCGCGGGCGCGCAGCGCGCCTTCTTCAACAGCGGAGCCACGCTTTCCGTCGATTTCCGCATCAAGAGCCTGCATGCGCTCTACGACGCCGTGAAGGCGCACGAAGACGACATCCACGCGGCGCTCACGGCCGATTTGGGCAAGAGCGCCTACGAAGGCTTCATGTGCGAAAGCGGCCTGGCGCTCACCGAAATCTCGTACATGATCAAGCACACGCGCAAACTGGCGCGCCGCAAAACCGTGCGCACGCCGCTCGCGCAATTCGCCTCGCACAGCTTCACGCAGGCGGTGCCCTACGGCAGCACGCTCGTCATGAGCCCGTGGAACTACCCGTTCCTGCTGACCGTCGACCCGCTCGCCGACACCATCGCCGCAGGTAACACCGTTATTTTGAAGCCGAGCGCCTATTCGCCGGCGACCAGCGCGATTATCGAGCGCATTGTCGCGGAATGCTTCGCGCCCGAGCACGTGGCGGTCGTCACGGGTGGCCGTGCGGAAAACACCGCGCTGCTCGAGCAGAAATTCGACTTCATCTTCTTCACCGGAAGCCAGAACGTGGGCAAGGAAGTGCTGCGACATGCGGCCGAGTTCCTCACGCCCGCCGTGCTTGAGCTGGGCGGAAAGAGCCCGTGCATTGTGGACGCGAGCGCGAACATCGAGCTTGCCGCCAAGCGCATCGCGTTCGGAAAGTTCTTGAACTGCGGTCAGACGTGCGTGGCGCCCGATTACGTGCTCGTCGAGCGCAGCGTGCACGATAAGCTCGTCGCTGAGCTGGCGAAACAGGTCGAACTCCAATTCGGCAAAGACCCGCTGGCCAACGCCGACTACGGCAAAATCGTGAACCAGAAGCACTTCGAGCGTTTATGCGGGCTCATCGACGAGGGCAAAGTAGCGCATGGCGGCGAGCGCGACGCCGAAAGCTGCCGCATCGCGCCCACGATTATGGACGGCGTCGTGGCGGGCGACGCGGTTATGGGCGAAGAGATTTTCGGTCCGATTCTGCCCATTCTCACGTTCGAGACGTTTGACCAGGTGGCGCAAGGGCTCAAAGGCAAGGCGAAGCCGCTTGCCGCATATTTGTTCTCGAGTGACAAGGGGCACATCGACCGCTTCACGCACGAGCTGCAATTCGGCGGCGGCTGCATCAACGACGTCGTCATCCACCTGGCGACAAGCGAGATGGCGTTTGGCGGCGTGGGCGAAAGTGGCATGGGCGGCTACCACGGCAAGCGCGGGTTCGAAGCGTTTTCGCACGTCAAATCGATTGTCGACAAGAAAACGTGGCTCGATTTGCCCATGCGCTACCAGCCGTATTCGAGCGCGCTCTACGAAAAGCTGCTGCACGTGTTCCTGCGATAGCGGCGCACGAGCGAGCCAAACAGCGTGGCGGGCACCATCTCGCCCTGAAATAAATGTACGAAGCCGGCCGTTGCGAATCAAATCCAACGGGCTGCAGCCGCAACGAGAAAAACCGGCCCGCAGCGCCTCGGGCACCCACCGACCGCCCACCCAAACGCTGCGGGCCTCGCGCATCTTCCGCGCGAGGCCCGCTTTTTCGTTCTGAGCTTTCTTTGTTTACGCCACGCCCTTGAGCGGCGGCCGGCTATTCGTCGCCTTCGACTTCCTCTTCCTCAACGTCGATGAATTCCAAATCGGCGTGCAGGTTGAGCCAATCGAGGGCGTCTTCGATAACGGCATCCTTGTCGTATTCGTTGAAAATCTCGTGATAGAGGCCAGCATAGATGCGCAGGCTCTTGTCCCACGAGGCAATTTGCTCGTAGAGCTCCAGGCTGTCTTTCGGGGCCACAAGGCCGTCGTCGCCGCCATGCAGAATGAGCACCGGATCAACGAAGCGGCTCGCGTTCTCGCGCATCCATGCATGGCCTTTGTGCAGCGCGCGGAACAGGCCGAACGACATCTCTTTAATAACATAGGGGTCGGTCATGTACGCCTCGCCCACCGATGGGTCGGAACACACGCCATCGCCCAGCTCGTTGGGCATGTAGGCCAAATCGGGAGCATCGGCCTCAACCGCACCCGTTCCCAAGCCTTTATTGTCGCGGGTCCACGCACCCGAGAGCACGTAGCCGTCGACCTTGCCGGGATGCAGGTACCCGTACAACGCCGCGCCGTAGCCGCCCATGGAATGGCCCACGATGAACAGCGGAGCCTCGGGGTTTTCGGCAATCGCGCGGTCGACCACGACGTCGATGTCTTTCGCGATTTCATCAAAGACGGAATAGAAGACCTTAGTGCCCTTCGAACGGCCATGGCCGCGATGGTCGAAGCGATACACCGAATAGCCCTGCGCGTTCAGGCGCATGGTGAGATAGTCGTAGCGGCCTTGATGCTCGCACAAGCCGTGCACGACAACCACCACGCCGCGCGGATCGGCCACCGAATCGGTCTTGCCGAAAAGCTCCGTGCCATCGAACGTCTCGAACGTGTATTCCTGCACCATGGGGATTCCTTTCTCCCGTCGAATACCCGAAGCCTGTTACATGCTCGTAGCGTTTAACGGGTTCGCGAAAACGCGCAACGCGCCTGCCTGAATTATACGGCGCACGAAGAATCGGCCTGGCGGAAAACGACAGGTGGAATAAGTTATTTTGCATTCATTTGAGACGTCGAAAGCCCAGCTTGCCGCAGCTGACGCAGCGAAGACGACAAGGCAAGCCCGCCTCTTCTCTGCAATGAGGATGGCGGGCTGGCTCGCCTTCTTCGCCGCAATATCCCAAAAACCTGTTAAACGCTGCGAGCATGTAACAGGTTATGACTCGTAGATAATGGAGCCCAGGCGAGATGCGTCGAAACCAAGAGCCTCGAGCTCGCGGCGCACGCGAGGATCATCGCCCAGACGCTTAATGGCGCGCACGAGCGGGCGCGTGCGCTCGTTTTTCTTCACCACGATGTCGATCCACTCGTTTTGCATGGGCAAGAAATCGACGCCCAGAGTCGCTTGGGCGAGGTTCGATGTGCCCACGCCCGCCTCGGCCGCCCCCTTGGCGACAAACGACGCCACCGCATCGGGCGACGAAACCTCGCGATCGTAGCCGCGCACCGATTCAGGGCGCGCTTCAAGCTCACACAGCACCTCGTCGAGCAGCACGCGCATAGCCGAACCACGCGCGACATTCACGAGCGACGCGTCGCGCGTAAGCAGGCT
>CAKUEV010000224.1 GCA_934646845.1 uncultured Slackia sp. | reverse complement strand
GCCTGGGGCACTGCGCGCCCGCACTCGTAAAAACCCTGCAAGAGCAAACCGCAAAGCTCATGCATGTCAGCAATTATTACTACATCGAGCACCGCGGCGAAGTCGCCGAGAAACTGTCGAACATTCTGGGCGGCACCACCGATGCCGGCGAACCCGTTACGTGGAAGACGTTCTTCTCGAATTCGGGCGCAGAGTCCAACGAATGCGCCATCAAACTCGCGCGCCTCTACGCGAAGCGCTTCGGCAACGGCGGCTCGACTATCGTCACCATCACGAACAGCTTCCACGGCCGCACACTCGCGACGCTCGCCGCAACTGCGCAGCCGCTGAAGCAGGAGGCCTTCAAACCGCTGCCAGGCGGCTTCGTCGACGTGCCGCAAAACGACGTTTCGGCACTTAAGGAGGCATTCGCCAACCATGACGTGTGCGCCGTAATTCTTGAGGTCGTGCAAGGCGAAAGTGGCGTGCATCCGTGTTCCCAAGAGTATATGGAAGCGGTTCGCCGCCTGACGAGCGAAAATGGCGCGCTCATGATTTGCGACGAAGTGCAATGCGGCATGTATCGCTGCGGCGTTCCATTCGCGTTCCAGCATTACGGAATCACGCCCGACGTCGTTGCCATGGCGAAGGGCATCGCGGGCGGCGTGCCCATGGGTGCCTGCGCCGCGCGTGCCGAAGTGGCCGACGCATTCGCGCCCGGCGATCACGGCACGACGTTTGGCGGCAGCTGCCTTGCCATCGCCGCCGCGAATTGCGTGCTCGACGAGTTGGGCCGCGAAGGCGAGATCGAGCGCATCGAGGCCGCCGGCGAACACCTGGCCGAGCGCCTGGCTGCCTTGCCCTACGTGAAGGAAGTGCGTGGCCTCGGCCTTATGCGCGCCGTGGAATTCGACGATTCCGTCGACGCGCCCGCGCTCGTGCTGGCGGCGCTCGATGCGCCCCAGGGCCTTGTCCTCAACTACACCGGCGCCCACACCCTGCGCTTCCTGCCGCCGCTCATCGCCACGAACGCCGACATCGACGCTATGGCCGACCAACTGGCTAAGCTTATCGAGGCATAGCAACAGCAGGCCGCAAAGATTACTCTTTGCGGCCCCTCACGCAACCCATTCCCCTTCCCAGGCAACTCCACTTGCCCAGCGGAAGATACAAAAAGCGGACCGGCAAGCCTCCGGTCCGCTTTCTTTTTAGAATGCATCTCGCATCTTCAACGAATGCTAGTACGCACACACTTCGCCATAGGCATCGGCGCGACGGTCACGCAGATACGGGCTCGTCACACGGTTCTTGCGCACCTCATCGAAATCGAGGTCGGCATACAGAATGCCCTCGGCCTCTTCGGTGATCTGGCACATTTTGCCACCTCGCGGACCACACACCATGCTTCCGCCGTGCATATACAAATCGCCGCCCTCGTGGCCGAAGCGGTTCACCGCGCCCAGGAATACCGTGTTCTCAAGCGCGCGGGCGGGCGCGTTGATTTCCCACACATCTTTATCTTGCACGCACCATGCACTCGGACACACGATGAGCTCGGCGCCCTTCAATGCCAGCGTGCGAGCGGCCTCGGGGAAGCCCATGTCGTAGCACACCATAATGCCGACCTTGCCAAACTCGGTATCGAATACCGGGAATTCGTGGCCAGCACGGAAATAGAAACGCTCAAGCGCCCACAGATGCACCTTGTCGAACGAGCCCTGCACCGTACCGTCGGAATTAATGAATACCGCGCTATTGAAAGGAACGCCCGAAAGGCCGTGCAGAAGGGCGATGGGGGCTACGATATACACGTGATTTTTGCGGGCCGCTTCCTGCAAGGCGCGCACCGTGGGTCCGTCGATAGGCTCGGCGAGCTCAGTCATGTGCGGTCCGACCGTATCCAAGTGATAGCCCGTGGTGAACAGCTCAGGGAACACCACCATATCTGCGCCAGCCGCCGCCGCTTCATCGATCATGGGCAACGCGCGAGCCATACTCGCTTCCACATCGCCCAGCACGCTTTGGAACTGCACCAACGCAAGCTTCATCTTCGCCATGATTTTCCTTTCGATATCGCGCCGAACCACGGGCTCGGCAACGCGCCATACGCATATCGCCACATTCTATGGCGTTGACGTTTCGCACGCAGCGCAACCGGGCGGCACGCGTGCAAGCACATCGCCGAAGACCGGTTCTCTGTCGTTTTTTATTCGTTCCACTATGCTGCATTAGACCCTGACGCGCAAGCACCCCGCTCGGCAATAAACGGCAAACGTGGGCGGCAAACGGCCCATTCGGCACTACAATGGCGCTAACGCATCTTAGAAAGGATCGCCATGCTCTTCAAACACCTTATCGAATTGTACGAACTGCTCGATTCCCCTCAGGCATCGGGCGCGATTGTCGCCGATTATCTGAAAGCCATTGACCCCGAATGCCTCGTTGAAACCTACCCGTTGGAAGGCCCCAAGGGCACCACCGACATGGTGCGCGTGCGCATTCCTGGCTCGCATGGCAAATCAAGCGGCGGCGACGCGCCGACCATCGGCCTGCTCGGCCGTCTGGGCGGCTTGGGCGCGCGTCCTGAGCGCATCGGATTCGTCTCCGACGGCGACGGCGCACTCACCGCGCTTGCCTGCGCCGCGAAGCTCATCGACATGCATAAGCGCGGCGACGTTCTACCCGGCGACGTGTTCGTGAGCACGCATGTGTGCCCGCACGCACCCACTATGCCGCACAAGCCTGTGCCGTTCATGGGCTCGCCCACATCCACCGCGGCCATCAACGCCGAAGAGGTCACGCCCGAACTCGATGCCATTCTGGTTGTCGACACCACCAAGGGCAACCGCATCGCCAACAACCGCGGCTTCGCGATTTCCCCCACGGTGAAACAGGGCGTCGTGATGCGCGTCAGCGAAGACTTGCTGGGCATTGCTGAAATCGCCACGGGCAAACTGCCGCAGGTGTTCGCAATTTCAACGCTCGATATCACGCCCTATGGCAACGGCCTGTACCACCTCAATTCCATCATGCAGCCCTGCACCTGCACCGATGCGCCGGTCGTTGGCGTTGCCATCACCACGCAAACGGCGGTGCCGGGCTGTGCCACCGGCGCCACGCGCCTGCCCGATCTCGACGAGGCTGGCACGTTCATGATCGAAGCGGCCAAAGCGTTCACCGCAGGCGACGCGCGCTTCTTTGATCCCGAGGAATACGACCTATTCATCAATCGCTACGGCAGCATGGCGCACCTGCAAACCATGGGCAATCTGTCCGCGGAAAACCCGATGGCGTAAAGATCCATCAAAGCGCCCGCAACGTTTTCTCGTCGGAACAGCGCATAAAGAAA
>CAKUEV010000223.1 GCA_934646845.1 uncultured Slackia sp. | reverse complement strand
TTGAGGTGCTCGACCTTCTGGTCGCATGCGAACAGCATCAAACGGCCGGTACCGCGCGTAGCGGCCATATAGTTGTCAATGTACGTCTCGCGAGCGTCGGCGCTCACGTCAGCGGGAACCTTCACCTGATCACGGGTGATTTCGGGCATGTCGTTCCTCCTTGTGAAGATACGGTTTGCAAACGTCAGCGCGACAAACAAAATAACAACAGCTTCGCGCATGACCAATCAAGTTTAGCCGATGCCGCGCAGCTTCGAAGGGCTTTCACGGAAACGGCAATCACGCCGCCGCAGACGGCACGATTTCACTGGTGGGCGCCACGGAATGCGCACGCGGCGCTATTCCGCATAAGGAATAGCAGGGAACGGCGGCTCGAGCGCACGCTTGAATGCGTAGGAGTCCACACGCTTGGTCACACGCTCAACTTCAGCCGCATCGTAGCCAGCGGCAATGAGCTGGTCGACGCTTTTGCCGCGTTCCTTGTAATCGATAAGCAGCTTGTCGAGCTCGGCATAGGTGGTGCCGAGCGAAGCTTCGTCTTGCTGGCCAGGAGCAAGCTCGGCACTCGGCGGCTTCACGAGCACATGCTCGGGAATGGGAGCAACCCGCCCCGCCGCTTCGGCACGCGCATTCACCCAGCGCGATACCGCGTACACGTCGGTTTTATACAGCCCGCCAATGGGGGCATACGCGCCAGCCGTATCGCCGTAGAGCGTGGAATAGCCCATCATGGCTTCGCTCTTGTTGCCCGTGTTCACCATGGTCCACCCATAGAAATTCGCGAGCGCCATAAGCACGATCATGCGGCATCGCGCCTGGGTGTTCTCGCCCGCCGTAGAGCGATCGAAGCTCGGGCACAGGTTCGACAGTTGGCCCTCGAACACGCGATATGCCTCCGCGATGCTCACGCGCTCGGCACGAATTCCCAGGTTAAGGGCAAGTTCTTGGGCATCGACCAAAGAGTGCTCAGTGGAATAAGGGCCAGGGAGCATGTAGCCGTGCACGTTTTCGGCGCCGAATGCGTCCACGCACATGCACGCCACCAAGCTCGAATCGATTCCGCCCGAAAGGCCCAGCACCACGCCTTGGGACCCTATGCCTCCCACGAATTCCTTCAAGCCCGCAACGCAGGCCGCATATTGTTGCTCAGCGTTCATCGCACGCACTTCCTTTCAACGTTATCGAGAGTCTAGCCCAAGGCTGTTTCGGGGGCATTTCGAATATCGCGCGGCACGAAAAAACAAAGAAAGCGGCCGCGCGCCATTGCGCAGCCGCTTGAATGCAAAAAACGATGCCGGTTTTCGATGATTCATCGGACGCTTTCCCACCCTGCAAGACGAGGGTCGGCAGCGGCGATTCTCGAAACGCCGCCTTTAGGCCTGCTGGAGCGCATGGATGCGATCGCGCAGCCAATCGGCCCAGGCATCCACGCCTTCGCCCTTCGTCGCGGCGATGGGGAAAATGGGCGCCTTCGGGTTGAGCTGGGCGACTTCATCGCGGAACGCCTTCTCGTCGAAATTGAACACGCTCATGGTGTCGACCTTGTTCAGGATAATGGCCTCGCTCGCCTGGAAAACGCCCGGGTACTTCAGCGGCTTGTCGTCGCCTTCGGGCACAGACAGAATCATGACCTTGGCGCCTTCGCCCAAGTCGAAATCGGTGGGGCACACGAGATTGCCCACATTTTCGACGATGATGAGGTCGAGGTTGTCCAAGTCAAGCGCATCGACCGCGCGGCGAATCATGTCGCTTTCAAGATGGCACGCGCCACCCGTGTTGATTTGCACCGCAGCAATGCCCTGGGCGCCAATGCGCTTCGCGTCGACGTCGCTCGCGATGTCGCCTTCGATAACGGCGATGTTGAACTCGTCGCGCAGCGCTTCAATGGTGGCCAGAATGGTAGACGTTTTGCCCGAACCGGGGCTTGCGAGCAGATCGAGCACGAACACGCGCTTCTCGGCGAACAGTGCGCGGTTCTCCTGCGCAAGGCGGTCATTCTTGTCGAGAATGGGTTGCTTCATATCTATTTGCATGGGATTCCTCCTCTTCTTACGCTGCGCCCAGTGTAGTGCATTTCACGCACGATGCGACGCACGGAAGCGGCGCAAGCACACCAATGGCACGTATCGCGGGGAGGCGGCGCTGGGGGCAAAATGGACGAATCGTCGATTGTTTCCCTTGGCTTTCTTTCTGTGATGACCTCATTTGCAATGAGCGCTACAATATCGCAAATCAATTTTGCGGCCGATCGCGGCCGCCCGAGCGAAACGAGGATTGCAATGTACGACGGCGAAGGCCAGCCGGGACGCAACGACGAATGCTGGTGCGGCAGCGGCAAAAAGTACAAGAAATGCCATTGGCAAACCGACGAGCGCCTGCAAGAACTCTACGACAAGGGCTTCGAAGTGCCCACACGCGACATTCTGAAAGGCCCTGCCGACATCGAGGCCATTAAGGCAAGCGCCGCCATTAACGTGGGCGTGCTTGACATGGTTGCCGAGCGCATTGCGCCCGGCGTGTCCACCGAAGAAATCGACCAGTGGATTTACGACTACACCATCGAGCACGGCGGCACGCCGGCCGATTTGGGCTACGGCGGTTTCCCGAAAAGCGTCTGCACGTCCATCAACGACGTCATTTGCCACGGCATCCCCTGCAAAGAGGACGTGTTGAAAGAGGGCGACATCGTCAACATCGACTGCTCCACCATTCTTGATGGCTATTACAGCGATTCTTCGCGCATGTTCTGCATTGGCGAAGTCTCGCCCGAGCGCCGCCGCCTGGTCGAAGAAACCAAGAAGGCCGTGGAAGCGGGCCTTGCCGCCATTAAGCCTTGGGGGCTTTTGGGCGATGTGGGAGCCGCTGTGCACGAATACGCCAAAGCGCAGGGCTATTCGGTCGTGCGCGAATACGGCGGACACGGCTGCGGTTTCGAATTCCACGAAGACCCGTTCGTGAGCTTCGTGAGCGAGCCGGGCGAAGGCATGGTGCTTGTGCCAGGCATGACGTTCACCATTGAGCCTATGGTGAACGCGGGCGCGCCCGATATTGACTCGAGCGACCCGAACGGCTGGACCGTGCGCACCGCCGATGGCAGCGACACGGCCCAATGGGAAGTTCAGGTTTTGATCACCGAAACCGGATACGAGCTTTTGAGCTGGTAATTTCTCTCGCATGCGCCCCATACAAAACCGCCCCGAGGAAGACTCGGGGCGGTTTCTTTTATTCTTCGTTTTCGTCGGGAATATCGACTTCGATTGAATCGATTCGCAGTTCCTTGCCTTCGATAAGGTCGGCAAAACCGCCGCATTCGGGACACATCACATGGAA
>CAKUEV010000222.1 GCA_934646845.1 uncultured Slackia sp. | reverse complement strand
CGCGGCGCCCAGGTGACCGACGTCATCGTCTTGGTGGTTGCCGCCGACGACGGCGTTATGCCCCAGACGATTGAGGCTATCAACCACGCGAAGGCTGCAAATGTGCCTATCGTGGTTGCCGTGAATAAAATCGACAAACCTGGCGCGCAGCCCGACCGCGTGCGCCAAGAGCTCGTCGAGCATGGAGTCATCCCCGAAGAGTGGGGCGGTTCCAACATGTTCGTGAACGTTTCCGCGAAGCAGAAGCTCGGCATCGACGACCTGCTCGAGACCATCATCCTTCAGGCTGACGTTCTTGAGCTCAAGGCTAACCCCGACGCTTTGGCCTCCGGCTTCGTTATCGAAGCGAACCTCGACAAGGGTCGCGGCCCGGTGGCTACCGTGCTCGTGCAGCGCGGTACGCTCAAGCCTGGCGATTCCGTTGTCGCCGGCGAGAGCTACGGTCGCGTCCGCGCGCTTATCGACCCGCATGGCAACCATGCCAAGCAGGCTACGCCTTCCGACCCCGTTGAGATTCTGGGCCTGTCGAGCGTTCCTACCGCGGGCGACGAGTTCCGCGTGTTCGAAGACGAGCGCGATGCTCGCAAACTCGCTGAAGAGCGTGCGATGCGTGCCCGCCTGAAGGAGCAGCAGACCAAGAGCCATATGAGCCTCGACGACCTCTTCAACCGCATCGAAGAGGGCACGACCGAGCTCAACCTGGTCGTCAAGGCCGACGTTCAGGGCTCCATCGAAGCGTTGCGCGACGCGTTCGAGAAGATGGACCAGTCCGAGGTCAAGATCCAAATCATTCACTCTGCCGTGGGTGGCGTGACCGAGACCGACGTAACGCTGGCCGCCGCGTCCGACGCAATCATCATCGGCTTCAACGTGCGCCCGACCGCAGGTGCGCGTAAGGCTGCCGAGCATGAGAAGGTCGACATTCGTCTGTATCGCGTTATCTACCAGGCGATTGAAGACATCAACGCAGCTCGTATCGGTATGCTGGCGCCTGAATTCGTCGACAAAGACACCGGTTCTGCCGAGGTCCGCGACGTGTTCCGCGTTCCGAAGGTCGGCAATATTGCCGGTTGCTACATCACCGAGGGCGAAATCTCCCGCGATGACAAGGTGCGCGTTGTTCGTGACTCCAAGGTCATCTACGAGGGCAAGATTTCCTCGCTGCGCCGCTTTAAAGACGACGTCAAGTCGGTCAAGCAGGGCTACGAGTGCGGTATTGGCGTCGATGGTTACCAGGACATCAAGGTCGGCGACGTTATCGAGGGCTATCGCACCGAAGAGGTTGAGCGCACCGAGTAGTTATGAGTACTTTGGCCTGTCGGCCAAAGTACTTCGCCGACGCTGTGCGGCTATCGGGCGCTCCATCTTGGCCTTCAATCGTCGCTCGCGTACCGAAGTACGCGTCGCTCCTCTTTCAGGCCAATCTGGGGCACCGGATAGCCGCTCGCCGACCGGCGTGCGACAGCATCTTTGATGTTGTTATGACTTGAACAAATTGAACTCCAGAATGCGCAATGCCGAGTTCTCGGCATTGCGTTTCCTGCGTTTGAACCTTCCTTACGCGGCCTTGAAAAGCGCTGCGAGAAAGGGTGATTCCACATGAAACAGAACTCTTCGAGCCGAAAGCTCAACGAACAAGCGCGCGAAGTGCTCGCGCATATTCTGTTGTTCGAGGTAAGCGACCCGCGCCTCGACATGGTTACTATCACGGGCTGCGAAGTGAGCTTCGACCGCAGCATGTGCAATGTGTACTACACCGTTGATCCGAGCCGTTATGAAGACGCCGCCGCAGGCTTCGCCGCCGCTTATGGCCGCATTCGTTCGCTCATGGGGCGCGCCTTGCATTGGCGAGTGACTCCTGAGCTGCGTTTTATGCTCGACGCGAGCGTTGACGAGGCACAGCGTATCGCCGAGGCTCTTGTGGGCGATGCTGGGCGCAACGAAGAAAGCGCGCGCAAAAATGCCGACTTCGACGATTCGGTATACCATCGCGACGGCGAAGACGACGATTTCGAAGACGAGGAGTAGCGGCATGGCAACTACTCCGCAAACCAATGTGACGCTTGCGGAATTCGCCGAAGCCCTTGATCGCTTCGAGAGTTTTGCCTTGTGCGGGCATGTGAGCCCCGATGGCGACTGCTTGGGCTCGCAACTTGCGCTCGCGCATGCCTTGCGCGCCAAGGGCAAGCGTGCGGTGTGCCTGCTTGCGCACGACGATGCTGTGGATAAGAGTTTCCTCTTCCTTCCCGGGGCGAGCGAATTGATTTCCGCGTGCGAATTCGAAGGGGATGTCGACGCGTTTATCGCGATCGACGTGCCCAATCTTGAACGTTTGGGCGATGCGGCCCGCGTTCATGAAAGCGCAGGCGCGCATTTCACGCTTGACCACCATGCGGTTGAGAGCTGCATGGCCGAATACAATTACGTCGACCCCGATGCGCCGGCTACGGGCATGCTCGCGTGGCGCCTTATTGGCGAAATGGGAGTTGAGCGCACGTTCGAGATGGCTCAGTGCTGCTATTTGGCCCTGATGACCGATACGGGGCGCTTTCAGTTTCAGAACACCACTCCTGAAGCGTTTGCGCTTGCGGGCGAAATGGTGTCGGCTGGCGCGCGGCCCGAAGAATGCTCGCAAGAGATTTATCAGCGCCGCAGCGCCGCCTCGCTTGGCCTTGAAGGCGTCATGCTTTCGAACATGCAGGTTGCTCCGTCGGGCGAGTGGGCGCTTTCGTATGCGCGTCTCGACGATTTCGAGCGCCTGGGCGCGGTAAAGGCCGATGCTGAGCCCCTTATCGACGTGCTTCGCTCGCTCGACGGCATTCGGGTCGCCTGCATGCTGCGCGAGCAGGAAGACGTGGTGCGTGGAAGCCTTCGCGCCAAGGGTGACGGCATCGACGTGGCCGCGCTCGCGCGCAAAATAGGGGGCGGCGGCCATAAAGCGGCTGCAGGATTCACCTATAAGGGCGGCATCGACGACGCCTTGGCCGAAATGCCCGCTCTGCTTAATGGCTTGTTTGCAGGCGGTGAAGGCAAGGAATGAAGCGTGGAGATTCCGGCATGTGCCTCGTCGTGGGCGTCGACAAGCCCGAGGGTAAAAGCTCGCACGACGTGGTGAATGCCTGCCGTCGTATTTTCGGTGAGCGCCGCGTAGGCCACACGGGCACGCTCGACCCTTTGGCGACGGGTGCGCTCGTCGTATGCGTTGGTCCTGCGACGAGGCTCGATGCTTACATGGTTGGACATGACAAAACGTATGACGTGCGCATTTCGTTCGGCGCTGCCACCGATACCGACGACAAGCTCGGCGAAGTGATTCGCACGATTGACGTT
>CAKUEV010000221.1 GCA_934646845.1 uncultured Slackia sp. | reverse complement strand
CGTTTTGAGACGCTTATGAGCAGGCCAAACATGATTATGCATAAAAGTCGCCACGAGAAGAGCGTGGCGGCGAGCCAGATTTGGGCGTGGTCGAGGGCTATGATGTTGAGAAGCATGATGCCCACAATAACGGGCACGAAAATGCGCAGCGCTCCGATGAATGTCGCGCGTTCTCGCAGAATGAGCCATGCCCCTAGCGCGATGATGCCCGCGATAAGCGCGACGAGGCTTACGTTTCCATTAATGGTTGCCATTCCTGTTTCGGTTGCGGCGTGGGCGGTGCTTCCGGCCGTAACGCCGAGGGCGCCCGCAAAGAGCGTTGCTGCGGCTCCGATGCGCATGTAGACGCGAGTATTTTGCGGGCGTACGAGAATCTGGTCGTTTGGCATTATCGAGTTGCCGAGGCTTGCGAGAAATCCCGCCAACGATACCGCGCCGAAGAAGGGCGCTGCGATTGCCGACCTCATGTCGCCGCCGTGCATAAAGAATATGTCCGCCGCCGAGGCAAGCACGAGGGCGCACGCAAGGTTTCGGAATGTGTCGCTCAGCGAAGAATTCGCCGCGATTCCCGCCCATAAGAACGCGCATGACGCCCAAGAGAATCCCGCGACAACGGCGGCGACGTAAATGCCCCATGTCGGCAGGAGCCGTGCGGCGACGAGGCATGCCGCAACGCTGCCCGCGACGATGCAAGCGATGAACCATGCGGCAAGGCGCGCATGCGAAAGCAGCGTGGAATCGGCGCGGTAGCTTGCGTAGCAATAGGCAACCAGAAGCGATGCCGAGAAGAATGCGACGAACAATGGCGAGACCACCATGCCGGCGGAAGGTGCGAAAAGGTAATTGGAAAGCGCGCTATGCCACGCCAGAAGCCCCGCCAATCCAATGGCAATTGCTGCCTGGCCGCAGGCGCTACAAGCGTGCGGGACGTTTTGCCCCATGCGTGTTTTCGTCATGCTTCCCTCCCTCATGCATACGATTATACGTGATGGGAGAGCCTTTTTCGAAAGACTACCCGTTTTGGGTGAGCCCATTGGGGCTATGGTTCGCCTCGAAAGGTCGGCCGGGGAGCCGGTCGACCGAGGCCACAGGCGAGGGGCCTGTGGTACAGAGAACCCAAGGAGGGAATCATGGAAAAGAGTAATGGCGTATCGCGTCGCTCGTTTCTGAAGGGCGCTGCCGGCGCGGGCCTTTCCGCGGCCGCTCTTGGCATGCTTGCGGGCTGCAGCCCGGCTGCGACGTCCACAAAGGCCGAGGGCTCTGCCGCTGCTTCGAGCGCGTCGGGCGTGGCCGTGGGCCAACCGAGCTCCGTTGCCGCAAATGGCGGCGTCGCGCCGTCGTGGCTTGGCGAGAAGCCTGAAGTGCCGAGCGACATCGCCAAAACCATTGAGTGCGATTTGCTTGTTATTGGCGGCGGCAATTCCGGCATCGTGGCCGCCCGCAAGGCTGCCGAGCTTGGCGCCAAGGTCGTCGTAATGGAAAAGCAGCCCCAGGATACCTGGTCTCCCATTGGCTGCGACTGCGGCACCGTCAATGCCCAGGCGTATCTTGACACGGGTGCCGAGGCCGTTGACGAGATGGCCGTGTTCAACGAGTGGCAGATTCGCTCTTTTGTGCGCACCATGCCGTATAACGCTAAGGTGTTCGCAACTCGCTCCGGCGAAGCTGCCGACTATGTGCGCAGCGTTGTGTCCCAGGAGGATCTTGACGAATACAGCGTGTACTACAGCTTCCCCAATGGCCGCAATAAGACGATCGTGAACCACAGCGGTTACACGAGCTTCCCGGGCACCATTTCCTATCGCGACTTCAACAACAAGCTCGGCAACGGCCAAAACCAGCCGGCCTGGAAAGTCGTCATGCAGGCCAACATCGACGCCGCCGAAGAACATGGCGCCGAGTGGTTGTGGCAGACCAGCGCCGTTGTGCTTCTTCAGAACGAAGATGGCGACGTGACGGGCGCTGTGGGCAAAGGCCCCGACGGCAACGTGCAAGTGAACGCCGCATCGACGCTTTTGGCATGCGGCGACTTCTCCGCGAATGGCGAGATGGTGCTTGCCCTTCAGGACGAAGTTCGTCAGCTCGCTGAAATTTCTGGCATCGACACCACCGACCCCTCGACATTCATGGGCATGGGCCAAGACGGCATGGGCCAGAAGCTCGCCTGCTGGGCTGGCGGTGTGATGGAACCCGGCCCGCGCGCGGCCATGAACTTCGGCAACGGCATGGGCGCTCCCGGCCTGACGGCTGTGGGCAACTATCCCGTGTTCGGCCCCGATGGCAAGCGCTTCTATAACGACGCTCAGTTGCAATTCGGCGGCCAGGGCTTCTTTGCCCGCCGTCTTCCCGGTGAGTTGCTGTGCACCATCTGCGACGGCAAGTGGGAAGAGAACATCATGAACCAGGGCTACGAGCACAACATGAGCTCTACCACGTGCGCCCGTGAGTGGGACCTGGTCAAGGAAGACCTGAAGAACTACAAGACCGGCCCCGACGGTTTTGAGGTGTATGGCTTTACCGGTTATGGCATGAACAAATCGAAGATGTATGCCGCCGAGACCCTTGATGAGCTCGCCGATATTTTGGGTTATGAGGGCGAAGCCAAGCAGGGCCTGCTCGATGAAATCGCGCATTACAACGAGATGTGCGCTGCCGGCAAAGATACCGACTGGGGCCGCGATTCCGACCTCATGAACGCGCTCGACACCCCGCCGTTCTTTGGCATGGCCGGCACCACGTCGAAGGGCCGCGTTTCTTCGGGCATGGTGCAGATGTCGGGCGTTTTGGTGAACGATAAGTACCAGGTTCGCCGCACCGACGATACCATCATCCATGGCCTTTACGCCGTTGGCAACACCGCTGGTGGCCGTTACGCCATCCAATATCACGCGATGATTGCGGGCAACTCGGTTGGTTTCGCCATTACGCAGGGCATGGTTGCGGGCGAGCACATCGCCCAGTTCGCCGAGCAAGACGTGACCGACGCCATTGCCTACGAGGAAAAGCTCGCCAAGCTCAAGGAAGAGATGGCCAACCAGCCTCAGGGCGGCCCTGGTGGGGCGCCTGAGGGCGGTGACGCCAAAGAGGGCGACGCCGAGAAGAAATAGGATCGTTTTCGAGCGTTCGTTGTTGCGAGATTCGCTGCCCGGGCATACCCTCCCTCCTTATGGGCCCGGGCGGCGTTCTTGTTTCATGAGAGAATGTTGCCAGGTGGGCAATGGCTCCTGCCGTGCACTGGCGTCTGAATGTAACCAGAAGGGTTTGTTATGAACTGCGCGATTTCCGTCAACATACCGTTCGTCACTGGCCGCTGCGATTTCTATGGGCGCAATCTCTACCCGAATACGGCGCCCGCAGTGAAGCATGCCTATTTGGACGCCCTTATCGCGGAGGCGCGCAGCGTGGGTGACGACCTTGGTG
>CAKUEV010000220.1 GCA_934646845.1 uncultured Slackia sp. | reverse complement strand
AGCCGAGCCCGAGGCGGCCCCTGAAGCAGTTCCCGAAAAGGAGACGTCAATCGATTGCGAATCGTTCAGCGCGACGGCTGCCGATGGGTGGGAGCTCGTAGACCCCGATAAGTTTGGCCAGGAAGCCAAATTCTATCCAGAGGGGTCGCAGCACGTTCTGTCGGTTCGTACCGAGAACCGCGATATTCCGACTACGCTTGAATCGCTGCAAAGCGTTTTCGACAACAAGGGCGTTGTTGACGAGGTCGAAACCAACGGTACGACGTGGACTCGTTTCACCATGCCCGACAATAGCGTGCGCCTGCTTGGCGCGTCTTCGAGCGGCCGAACGGTCAATGTGACGATTGCCTGGCAAATTGGGTGGGACGCCGCCGTTCCTATGGTTGAAAACATCGTTGTGAAGTAAACACACGCATGAGCGAGGCTTTATCTGGCCCGCGTCGAAAACGCTCGAATCGCGCCGGATGTCCTGGTGCCAAGGCTCTTTCCCATTATGAATTCAGGGTTGGATGGGTTGAGTTTAAGGGTGCCATTCTAGGCTGCAAAGCGAAGGGGAGTGATGGAAATGGTGAAGCCCATAACGAAGAAGGTACTGTTTGGCATGCCTGCGGTTGCGCTGTCTGCTGCGCTTGCATGCACAATGGTCGGATGCGGTGGAGGGTCGACCGACGGCACGCAGGGCGAGCCGGGCGGCGAGGCTCCTGCAGAGCAGAAGGCCTACGAATCTCAGCAGGTCGAGGTGATGGGGTTCACGATTGAATCCCTCGCAGATGGCACGTATTATCGCGGCGATGTTTATAAGCAGGATGGCTTCTATCTGCGTGTAAAGATTACGAACAATAACGAGAAGGCCAAGAAGAAGTCTACGGTTGGAGCAATCGCCGCTTTCGGCGAGCTTGAGGCGACTGACCCTACGTTCCATGGGTCGGCCAAGGACTTGCTTTCTTTCGAACTCAATAAGCCCGAAGGACTCAGCGAGGGCGTCCAAATTGAAGGCGACCCCTCTATTGAGCCCGGCGAAAGCATCGAATGGGTTTATTTCTGGAACTCTAAAGACAATTATTACGGCCCCATTTCTGTCGGATTCTTCGGTAATGTTGCGTCCAATGAGAATTGTGGCGTGATGCATTTCGATACCACCGATGGCATGACCGATGAGATGGAGGCTGCAAACGCTGAAGCTGAGGCCATTGCCGCAAAGGGCGGCGTTGATTACAGCGCATATAGTGTGACGGCCGCCAAGGGCTGGACGCTTGTCGAAAATGACGACGAACGCGGTAGCGCCGTGTTCAATCCCGACGGTTCGACCAAGCGTTTCCAGACCAAGATTATGTCGCGCGAGCCTTTGGCTGAAGCCGAAGCCATTCAGGGCAACTACAACGGCAAGGGCGTTCTCGATGAAGTCGACGTCAAGGGCGTGACGTGGACGCGTTATACCGCGGAAACCGGCACCGTGTACATGTATGCGAAGGCTCCGTGCGGCAAGACCGTGCATATGTTCTTCGACAATGGCATCACGTGGGACGATGCTCTGCCCATGATGGAAAACGTTGTTCTGAAGTAGGGCGCTTCAGGACGAGTCCCTCGCAATGTTGATAAAGGGCTGGCATCGTGGCGTTTAGCTGGTCCTGACATCGGCCTATGGGGGCCAAAAAGGAAAACCCGCGAAAGCGGGTTTTCCTTTGTTCTGGGTATTCGTTCGCGCAAAGCGGAAAGGCTAGTTGTCGAACGCGCCTTCGTTCCAAGCTTCGATGTTCTCGATGCGGATGATTGAAGAAACGGCTTTCACGGAATCGAGTGCCTCGAGGTCGGCGCGGGCCTTCTCGATATCGCTTTCCTTGGCAGCGTGCGTCATATAAATGAGCGTGCAGGCTTCGTCGTCTTCCGATTTCGTCTGGTTGATGTCCGAAATGGAAATGTTGTCATCGGCGAGCACTTTGGTGGTTTCGGCAAGCACGCCGAGCTTGTCGGCCACGGTAAGGCGAATGTAGTAACGCGTCTTCAGGTCGGCGATGTCGCGAATGGCGAGGTTGTGACCGAAAGGCTCGCTTTCGGGAATGATTTCTTTGCCGTGTGCGATGTGGTCGGCAAGCGACATCACGTCGCCCACTACCGCGCTTGCGGTGGGGAAGGAACCCGCGCCCGCGCCGTAGAACATGGTCTCGCCCACGGCGTCGCCGACGATGAACACGGCGTTCATGGCGCCCGAGACGCTTGCGAGCTGGTGCGTTGCCGGAATCATGGTGGGGTGTACGCGCACGTCGACGCCGCTTTCGGTGTTGCGCGCAATGGCGAGCAGCTTAATGGCGTAGCCGAATTGGCGCGCCATTTCGATATCGGTGGCGGAAACGTTGCGAATGCCCTGCATGAACACATCGTCGGTATTCACGCGCGTGCGGAAGCCGATGGAGGCGAGAATCGCGATCTTCGAAGCAGCGTCGAAGCCGTCGACGTCGGCCGTGGGGTCGGCCTCGGCGTAACCCAGGCGCTGCGCGTCAGCGAGCACCTCATCAAAGCCCAGGCCTTCGTTGGCCATGCGCGAAAGAATGTAGTTCGTGGTGCCGTTCATAATGCCGGCAATGGTCAGAATTTCGTTGCCGACCAAGTCGTGCTCGAGCGCGCTCACCACGGGAATGCCGCCAGCTGCGGCCGCTTCGCACTTGATTTGCACGCCGTGGCTGTTCGCAAGTTTAGCCAGGTGCTCAACATGGCGGCCGAGCAGCGCCTTGTTCGCGGAAACCACGTGCTTGCCGTGCGCGAACGAGGCCTCGAAAATTTCCGTCGCGGGATGCTCGCCGCCAATGAGCTCAATCACGATGTCGATATTGGGGTCGCTCGTGACGTCTTGCCAGTTGGTGGTGAAGATGTCTGCGATGCCGAGATTCTTCGCTTCTGCATCGTTGCGGCTGCATGCACGCTTAATTTGAAGGTCGATGCCGTAGTGTTCCACGTAATCGTCGTGGTGGCGCTGAATAAGGCGCACTACGCCTCCACCGACAGTTCCCAAACCAATAATGCCAATGTTGACGCTGCGCATTCGCGCCTCCTTATCTTCGGAGTTCGTGTTCCGCCTATTGTCGCTCATATGCGCGTATTAGCGGCCCGCATTCGGCAAGTGCAAAAAACGAGCAGCTGAATGCATCGCGGTGACGAGTGCCAAAACAGCCGTGGCGTCGAGCACGCGGTCGATGAACGTTGCGATAACGTGCGCGCCTGCCTGGGGCATTCCAATGCCCATGAAATAACTTTCGTAGGCAATTTCGAATGGCGTGGTGATCACTCCGTAGGCGAGCATGTTGGTAAGGACGAGCGAAATCGCCGACTGCAGAACCGCGATGGTAAGTACGGCGCATACTGCCGCACGAAACGCGCCGAGTTTTGCTCGCCAGGCGCGCAGGAAAACGCCGTAGATAAGAACCACCACGGCGCATTCGCCATA
>CAKUEV010000219.1 GCA_934646845.1 uncultured Slackia sp. | reverse complement strand
GTGCATGCCCGGCGTGTCGACCATGATCATTTGCATGTCTTCGCGAGTGACAATCGCGCGGAAGCGGTGACGGGTGGTTTGCGCGGTGTTCGAGGTAATGGCGACCTTATGCCCCACCACGGCGTTGATAAGGGTAGATTTGCCGGCGTTCGGGCGGCCTACCAAGGTGACGAATCCACTGCGGAATTCTTCGGTCATGAATGACTCTCTTTCTCTCATCGACGAACAGCTCAGTTCGCGGCTTTATGGTTATGCGTATTGTACTGGGGAATCCCTCCGGTGGGTAGCCTTTCCGAAGCAGATACCTGAGCTCGCACAAAAGCGCCACTGGCGCTTTTGGCTCGTGCGGACAGCTTCGGCAAGACCACCCACCGGAGGGATTCTCACGAACCAGAGCAAGAGGCTTGAATTAGTCTTAGGCTCCGCAACGAGTCCTGACTCGCACGAAAGCCGCATTAAGTGGCTTTCGGCTCGTGCGGAAAAGTTGCTCCAGGCATGCCCAACGCGCAAATTCCGCGCCCTCACAAGAAAAGGGAGACACGCAGGCAAACCCATGATGGCTTCGATGTCGCCCCTGCTCGCCGTGCGGCGATTTGGCGAGAGCTGTCCGCACGAGCCGAACAGCCCAGTGGGCTGTTCGTGCGAGCTCAGGTATCTGCTCTCGACGAATTGCCGCAGGGCGAGCCGGCAGCTGGGGATTATCTGCTTTCAGCGGCCTTTTCGTAGGCTTCTACGATTCGCGCGACGAGATTGTGTCGCACCACGTCGCGCCCGGTAAGGTCGCGAAAGGCGATGTCTTCCACACCTTCGAGAATGCGGCGCACACCTTTCAGGCCCGAATATCCGTGCGGCAAATCGACCTGGGTCACGTCGCCCGTGATAACCATTTTCGAGTTGAAGCCCAAACGAGTGAGGAACATCTTCATTTGTTCGGGCGTGGTGTTTTGCGCTTCGTCGAGAATGATGAAGCTATCGTTGAACGTGCGGCCGCGCATGAATGCGAGCGGCGCGATTTCGATAACGCCGCCTTCGATGAGTTCGCGGGCACGTTCCATGTCGGTCATATCGAATAGCGCGTCATAGAGCGGGCGAATGTAGGGGTCGACCTTCTCGGTGAGCGTGCCCGGCAAAAAGCCCAGGTTCTCGCCCGCCTCGACCACGGGGCGCGTGAGGATGATGCGATTGACTTCCTTGCGCTTGAGCGCAGCCACCGCCATAGCCATTGCCAAATAGGTTTTACCCGTGCCAGCAGGGCCAATGCCGAACGTTACCGTGTTCTCGCGAATCGCGTCGACATAACGCTTCTGACCTGCGGTTTTCGGACGAATCGCACGGCCACGATACGTGAGCAGAATGTCTTCGCGCAAAATGCTCGGCGCGAATTCACCTTGGCGCAAAAGTTCGACGGCGCGACGCGCGTCATCGATCGTGGGGTCGCTTCCCGCGGCGGCCATTTTAATGAAATCGCTGAACAGAGCCGTGAGGCTTTGCACTTCCGCGGCATCGCCCGAAAGCGCGATGGTGTCGCCTCGAACTGTGATACGCGCGGAAAACGCCCGCTTCACCTCGCGCAGCACGCAATCGGAAGGGCCCACGATTTGTTCCATGCCCACCCGTTCAGGCAGCGTAAGCGTGATTTGCGTTTCGTCGGTCGAGATGGGATCGTTGCTCATGGAAGCCCCTTTTGACGTGCATCTACAGAACAACTTCATTGTATCAAAGCGCGCCGAGACGCTTGTAAAGGGCGCTTCAAAACAGGCTGGCTGGTTCGCGGCGACGCGATACGCGACGGCGCGGCGTGCGTTTTCGACGAAGCCCAAGTTCGCACGACGCGCGCATTCCGCACGTGGAGTTTCCCGGTTACTCAAGCGATTCCGGAAGCGACGCTCGAGGCGCCACTCGGCTATCGGCGAAACGCGCGCACATAGGCGCAGCTCGGCGGCAAATGGTCGCCGAAAAGCGCGATGCGCGGGGTAAGACGGCAACACCGCTCGCATTCGTCGAAACGATTCTTATAAACGGTGCAGCGGCGCGTAGATTCGTCGAGAAACTCGCACGGCGACGAAAGATCGACGGCGACATCGCCGTATTCGTCGACCTCGCGCTCGTAACAGCACATGCCGCAGCAATCGCAGATATCGTCCCACGAGCCGTCGTGCCATGCGCGCATCACCGATACGATGCCCTTAATGGTTGTAGACATGGAGCATGTGCCTTTCCGTCGTCGTTGATTGCTTTCATTCATTAAAACCTAGGTGAAGAGCAAACCGCACAAAAAGCGCCGCCCATAAGAGCGGCGCTTCGGAATTGATTGCTTAGTCGCGAGTGAGCTTGCGGTGGATGCGATGCGGCTTGGCGGCCTCTTCGCCCAGGCGCTCGACGCGGTTCTTCTGGTAGCTGTCGAAGTTGCCCTCGAACCAGAACCAGTTGCCAGGGTTCTCGTCGGTGCCTTCCCACGCCAGAATATGCGTGGCAATGCGGTCGAGGAACATACGGTCGTGACTCGTGACAACCGCACAGCCCGGGAACTCCATGAGCGCCTCTTCGAGGCTCTCGAGCGTTTCGACGTCGAGGTCGTTGGTGGGCTCGTCAAGCAGCAGCAGGTTTCCGCCCTGCTTGAGCGTAAGCGCCAAGTTCAGGCGATTGCGCTCGCCGCCGGAAAGCACGCCGGCGGGTTTTTGTTGGTCAGAACCCTTGAAGCCGAATGCCGACACATACGCGCGACTCGGAACCTCGGTTTCGCCCACCTGCATGTAGTCGAGGCCGTCGGACACGACTTCCCACAGCGTTTTATTGCCGTCGATGCCCTCGCGGTTCTGGTCGACGTACGAGATTTGCACGGTTTCGCCGAGCTTCAGCTCGCCCGAGGTGGGCTGCTCTTTGCCGACGATCATCTTGAACAGCGTCGACTTGCCCACGCCGTTGGGGCCGATCACGCCCACGATGCCGTTGCGTGGCAGGCTGAACGACAAGTCGTCGATAAGCACGCGGCCGTCGAATTCCTTATGCAGATGCTCGACGTTGAGCACCTCGGCGCCCAGACGCGGGCCCACGGGAATGTGGATGTCGGTGAAGTCGACCTTCTTGCTTTGCGAGGCTTCGGCCACCATGCGGTCGTAGTTTTCCAGACGGGCCTTGTTCTTGGCCTGGCGAGCTTTCGGAGACGAACGCACCCATTCCAGCTCGTTCTGCATGCGCTTGGCGAGCTTCGCGTCGCGCTGGCCCTGGGCGGCCATACGGGCGGCCTTGGTTTCGAGATACGTGGAGTAGTTGCCCTTATAGGGGTACAGGCTGCCGCGGTCGACCTCGCAAATCCACTCGGCGACGTTGTCGAGGAAGTAGCGGTCGTGCGTCACGGCGAGCACGGCGCCCTGGTAGCGATGCAGGAACTGCTCGAGCCACAGAACCGACTCGGCGTCGAGATGGTTGGTGGGCTCGTCGAGCAGCAGCAGGTCGGGAGCCTCAAGCAGCAGGC
>CAKUEV010000218.1 GCA_934646845.1 uncultured Slackia sp. | reverse complement strand
CAGCAGGAAGTCATAGGCGTCTTCCTTCGGCAGCACGATGAGGTTGCCTTGCGCATAGCCTGGGCACAAACCGCTCGTGGGGCCGCTGAAGCGTCCTTCGCGAATGAGGTGGCGCATTTCGCGCGGGGTGATGTTTGCGGGAATGTCGGAAATGCTGAGCTGCTCTTGTGCCATGGTGCTTCCTCGCGATCTTTCTACCGCTTTGTCGGGTGCGGCGCCCGCCACTTCATACGCCGTGGCCGCGTTCTGTATGCTTCGCGCGGCGTTCGGCCAATGCCGTATACCGCGCGAAGAGCACTGGTTGTTCGCCGAGGCTCGCCTTCCGGGTCGCCCTGGTCTCTTTCGTCGTTTATTCCACCGGTGGCATGGTGGGCTCGCCCGCGTGGTCGTTCGGCTCGATGCAGGGCATTTCCAGCGTGAGCCTGCCTCGCGCGTTGGCGCGCACGTTGCGATAGTAATCACGCTCGGCCACGAGCAGGCGCTGCGCCTCGATGACCGAAACGGGCTTGAATTGCACGTATTGCTTGGTCGCGCGCTGTACGAGCAGCGGAATGTCGACGCTCGCGACGGTGGCGATTTTCGCGTAGCCACCTGTTGTTTGTCGGTCGGCGAGCATCACGATGGGCGTGCCTTGCGCGGGAATCTGAATCGAACCCAGCGCAATGCCGTCGGAAATGATGTCGGAACCGCGGCTCGATTCAATTTGTGGGCCATCGAGGCGGCACCCCATGCGGTCGGTTTGCGCGCTTACCTGGTAGCGTTCTTTATAGAACGTGTCGATGCCGCGGCTCGTGAACAGGTCGCTTTGCGGGCCGGGCACCACGCGAATTTCTTGCGTGAGATACTCGAAATGGTAGAACGGGTCGTTGCGGTAGTGGTTGGGGCCGAAATCGTAGTAGGGGTTCGGCGTGGTGTCGTGGAAATTCACCACGTCGCCGAACGCGAAGCGCCGGCCCTCGAAGCCGCCCAGGCCGCATTTCAGGTTGGTGGAGGCGCTGCCCATGACGCGAGGCACGTCCACGCCGCCGTTGGCGATGGCGAGGTATCCGTATACGCCGCGTTCGGCGGCCGGCATGGAAAGGCGCTGGCCGGCGCGCACCACGAACGCCTGGTACATGGGCGCGCGGTCTTCATCGAGGCGTGGATTGAAGTCGGCGCCCGTAATGGCGACGACGGCATCGTTTTCGAATTCGAGTGTGGGGCCCGCGAAGGCGAATTCGATGGCCGGTGCATTCGCGGCGTTGCCTACGAGCAAGTTGCCCAGCGCGAACGCGCGGCGGTCCATGACGCCCGACGGCGAAAAGCCGCTCGCGGCGTATCCCATGCGCCCGCGGTCTTGCACGGTAGTCAGAAGACCCGGCACGCATACGGTGAACTTCGCCATTTATTTCGCCTCCTTCACGCGATATTCGTAGGTTCCAGCTTGCAGTGCGGCCTCGATGGCCGCGTATTCGACGGGGGAAATTGCCTCGAACTTGATGGAATCGCCCGCGGCGTACAGAAACGCCGGCTCGCGCTCCGCGTCGTAGGGGCGCAACGGGCTGCGGCCGATAATTTGCCATCCGCCGGGCGAGGGCAAGGGGTAGATGCCCGTTTGTGCGCCGCCAATGCCCACGGCGCCGGCTTCGATGCGAACGCGCGGCACTTCGAGGCGCGGCGTTTCAAGGTCGGGGTTCAGGCCGCTTAGATAGGCGAATCCAGGCAGGAAGCCCAGCATCGCGATAAGGTAGGTGGGCTCGGTGTGCAGGCGCACCACTTCTTCGGGGGTGATGTCGTGGAATTGCGCAACGTGTTCGAGGTCGGGGCCGAATTCGCCGCCGTAGCACACGGGAATCACGATGGTTTTTCCGGCCGCGGCGCCTTCGGCGGAAAGCCCGTCGAGGTTGGCGTGCACGGCCGAAACCAGCTCTTCGTAAGAAATGATCTCGGGGTTGTATGCGACCATGATGGTGCAAAATGTGGGAACGATGTCTTCGATACCCGCAATGCCTGCCGCCTCAATGCGCGCGGCGGCGCTGCGTACAAGGGCGCTTGCCTCGGGCGAGATGGCGTTGGCAACAACGATATTGATGGCGGAATCTCCGCACACGCTGATTTGGTAAGGGCGCATAGGTGCACTCCCTCTGGTTTTGCTTGAACGTTCGGCGAAAATGCGCGGCGTGGCGTGCCGCGTCGGTTAATTGCTTTGTATACTTTAGCGCACGATAGTACGGAGTTGACGCGAAGACTTCGTTGTTTACAATTTGGCAACCGCAAGCGGCGGGAATGCGTGCGAAACTTACAGGACGGTTCGTTTCCGCTGGGCGCGTGTTTTTTCCTTGGTCGGGCTTGGCCTTTGGGCGAATCGCTCGCGATGCATGCCGTCGCGTTTTCCGAATGAGGCACGCCGGTAGAGGCTGCTTGTTTCGAATATGAGAGATTGAAAGGCTGTTTTTCGTGGTTGGTCGCGGTTTATTTTTGGGCGTGTTCTTCATCGCCTACGCCATTCAGGCGATAACGGGTTTTGCCGGCAACATTATCGCGATGCCTGCGGGCATGGCGACCGTCGGCATGCAAGAGAGCGTCGCCATGCTCAACGCTACCGGCATGATCGGCTGCGGGCTTATTGCCATTCAAAACTGGAAGCACATCAACTGGCGCGAGCTCGCGATTATGCTTGCGGTTATGACGCCGTTCATGTTTGTGGGCATTTGGCTCGACACGGTGCTGCCGCTGGGCATTCTGTCGAAGATTTACGGCGCCATTGTGGTGGTCGTAGGCGTGCGCGGCTTGGTGCTCAAACAGCAGCGGTTCATGCCGAAGTGGCTGCTCGCTGTGCTGCTGGTGCTCGCAGGCCTCATTCAGGGCATGTTCGTTTCGGGCGGTGCCATTCTCGCGATTTACGCGCTCCAGCGCCTTCAGGACAAAGACCAATTCCGCGCTACGCTTTCGTGCATTTGGATGGTGCTCAATTTCGTGTATGCCGCGCTGCAGCTTAGCCAGGGGCATTACACGCCCGATTGCCTGGTCATGGTTGCCATCGCCATTCCGCTTCTGCTTGTGGCTACGTGGCTCGGCAACAAGCTGCAGAAGCGTATCAGCCAGACAACGTTCATCAAGGTGACCTATGTGCTGCTCACGGTGATTGGTATTATTCTGCTTGTGAAATAATCGCTGTTTTTGGCAAGAAGCTTGGGTGGGTTCCGAAAGGCGAGCCGAAGCTGGCGGCGCGGGATGCCGGGGCGCCCGAAGGCGCGCCGCGCGAGGCATGGGCTGCACCGAGCCAGGGCGAGCCTGGGCGCGTCAGGCCTGGGCCTGCCGGGTGGGGGCGTGGGTTACGCGGGGCTGGAGCGCGCCTGGGCGGGCTGGGCGAGGCGTGGGTTGCTGCTCGAGTGGCTGCTTGCTTTCGTGTTGTGTATGCGTCGGAACCTGTTGAACGCTACGAGCATTTAACAGGTGGCGGGTTCGTGCTGGTGGTGCGCCTCTACAACCCAAATACGCCCTGGCGCGC
>CAKUEV010000217.1 GCA_934646845.1 uncultured Slackia sp. | reverse complement strand
ACGCCAGAGACAGCGGCAATCTCGGGAACGGTATTCGAGAAGGAAGCACAGTAGGAAGGCAGGAACTGATACACAGTCTGGTTCACGGTAATCAAGAACGAGAAGCCGGCCAGCGCGAAAAATGCCGCCGTCTTCATGGCCTTGTCGGCAGAGACGCCAACTTCGGGGGCGGCGGGCTTGCCAGCGTCAGCAGAAACCTCGTCGGCACCATAGGCCTGCACGCCCTTGTCGGACGGTTTGCTGCGAACGATCAGGGCAGTGAACGGAAGGGTCACGACCAAAACGATGATGCCGAATACCAGGTAACCTGTACGCCAGCCTTCGGGACCCATGTTAATAAGCGCAGTGCCGATAGGATTGAAGATAACGCCGCCAATGCCCGTGAAAGCCATGCACAGACCAATGAAGAAGCCGACCTTCTTCTTGCACCAGGCATTAATCAGCGAAGGAACGGCCAGGTAGATAAGCGGAGCCGTGCCAATGCCGAGCAAAACGCCAGCGATGTAGAACTGCCATACCGCAGTGAAGAACGACATCGCGATGAGCGTAAGGCCGTCAATAATAACCGCGGCGGAAAGAACCACGCGCGCGTCCATCTTCGACATGAGCTTGCCGCCGATGGGCAGCATGATCATCATGGCGAGGTTCAAGATGGAGAAGTACAGCGTGAACGACGCCTTGGGCACACCGAAGTAATTAGAAACCGGCGTGAAGTAAATGCCCGCGCAGCTCAACACCAGAGCACACGGGATGCACGTGATCGCGATGCCAGCGGCAACGATCAGGAAGGCGTAGTGGAAGCCTCCCTTTTTCTGAACCTGTTCAGAAGCCATAACATATCCCCTTTTCAGGATGTGTGCCGCAAAAGCGGCAAGGTCCTCGTCCCCTGTGCGCCATCCCCTCGATGGGCCCACAGGGAACGCCTATGCGGGGCCTTCGCCCCGAAGGGGCCGAAGCGCTCGGGAAAACGCCCCGGCCCATCAAAACAAAGCACGTACTGCGTATCAAGCAGTTTTATGCAAGCAGCTCTTTGAACGTTTCGAGCTGCGTGCGAGCCTGCTCATACGACTCCGTGGACTGGTCGACCTCGATGGTCACCACGGGAATGCCAGCCTCGCGCAAGGCCTTCGTGGCGAGCGGAGCCTCGAATTCCTCGGGGTCGCAGAACTTCGCAAGAAGAATCACCACACCCTGTGCGCCGGAATCCTTCGCCTTCTTGACCAGCGCGTCGAGATGCGCCTTCTTCGGATCGAACAGCTCAGGGTCTTCCTTGAGGTTGCACCAGCCATCGGCGAGTGCCTCAATGGCGCAACCGGCCTCAGGAACCTCGCGAGAGAACGCACGGCTCTCTTTTGCAAGGTCGTCGGCGACCACGGCGTACTTATTGGCATCGAGAATCTCGGTGATTGCCGGGATGTCCTCGTAAATGCCGGAAAGCACGATCTTGTTGAAGCCAGCGGTGGATTCGGGCAGCTTCGCGAGCTCGGCGTTGAGCGCCTTCACCTGAGCGAGGTGCTCCTCCTTAAGCTCGTAGTAACCCGCGTTAATAACAGCCACGCGGTCGGCGACGGAAACCTCCGCCGGATGAGCGCCGGCAAGCTCGACGAACTCGCGCATCGCGGCGCGCCATTCGTTGTAGAGCTTGATGGAAGCGAGCATGTCGTCGTTCTCGATAATCGCGTTCGCGCATTCCTCAACGCCACGCTTGACTTCCGTATAGGACTCGATGGCATAGGTGCGGCCAGCCTCGATGAAACGGTTCTGCGAGTTGGTCACGTAAATCATGGGGATCTTCGTGCCCATGGCGGCCTTCCAGTTCTGGCTGAAGGCGCGAAGCGTGTCGCACAAACCAGTGATCATCATGCCCGACAGGCCATTGAGCTTGCCCGTCATGCCCATTTCGAGCGTCATCTGGCAGATGGAGCAATAAAACGGCGGGAAGTACTTCTTGGCGTTGTCAGAAGAGCCAATGGCGCCCCACACGCCGAACGGCACAGCACCTGCGGCATGCACGAGTTCCTCGGGCACATGGTAGGGACCCACGCCAATCACGCGCTTGCCCTCGGCGAGGTACTTGTCGAGCTGAGCCTTGGGGTTGTTCGCGACCTCGGCGAAACCGGCCAGCATTTCTTTGATTTCAGCCATCGTCTACTCCCCCTTCTTGTTGTTTTCCATGATTTCGAGCAGGCCCTCGACGCGCGTGTTGTACTGCTCTTCGCTGAAGTTGCGCGGGTCAGACTGGTCTCCGTCGAACGTAACCACAGGAATATGCAAGTCATTCGCAATACGACGTCCCATTTCAGGAGCAATGCCACTCCACATCTTGCAGGAACGGTTGTTGTGGATGAGGCCACCGTTGACCTTGCCGGCCTTGCACAGCTCCTCGCGCAGCTCAACAGCGCGCTCGAGGTTGATGGCGTTCGGCATTTCGGCGTAAGCGCGCATCATCTCGTCGGTATTGCCATAGGTGAAGGCGAACGACGGGCCATACACGCATGCGGTGACGTTGGTGCCGGAATGCTTGAGCGGATGCAGCGTGGCGCGCAGGAACGGCCAGCACGCGATGCCCTCGAACATAACGCGGTTCTTCTCTTCAACCTTGAACGTGGACTTATGCTCCTTGACGAACTGCCTGTACTCGTCGATGAGCTGCAGGAAGCCGTCGAGCGATTCCTGCTTGCCACGGGCCATGGTCGCCACGGCCATATGGTTGAACAGCTCGAAGCCGTTCAGCGGGCTGGGCTCGTACTGCATGTACTGAGTCGCCTCGAGCCATGCCTGGCCGACCTTGTTGGAAATCTCGCACACCTCGGCGAAACGATTCTCGTCCCACTTCTTGCCAGTGATTTCCTCGAGCTGCTTGATGGCGTCATCGAACTGGCCGCGCATGTAGGCAACGCGCTTGGCGTCGACGTCGTATTTGTCGTTGTACGGCACGTCGATCATGATTACGGGAATGTCGAGCATTTTGCCGATGTTCTCATACCAATTCATCATGCAGTTGCAAATGTTGTTGCAGCACAAAACGAAATCTGGCAGCGGCATTTCGCGCTCTTCGTTGGGGCATTTGCCCAGGTCGGCGTATGCCATCGAAATGCGAGCATATGCGCACAGGTCGTTGGAGAAGCCCAGGTCGCCTTCGGCGTGCTCGAGCATGGCAAGGCTGCCGCCCTTAGCGGAAATCGCGGCCGCCTGGCTTTCCGGATACACGCAATGCAAGCCGAGCGTTTCAGGAATCTCCTGCGGGAAGTTCGACGAAATCCAGCCGATCTTCTCGCCGCGAGCCTTCGCTTCAATGGCGCTCTCATACACATTGTCGGCGATATTCGCGAGAACTTTCTTCGCAGGAAGCTTCTCGGGTGCCTCTTTTATTTCTTCGGCCATATTTCCCCCTTTACTTAGTTACTGCCGCCCATAGAAGACGAAGGGGCGACGGGCGCAGTTCCGCACGAGCCGAACAGCACCCAATGTGCTGTTCGTGCGAGCTCAGGACTGTTTGAGCACTGCGCCCCTTCGTATTCGAAGGG
>CAKUEV010000216.1 GCA_934646845.1 uncultured Slackia sp. | reverse complement strand
CCACCAAGAAATGGACGAGCAACATCTCGGTTATCGACGAGCAGCCTGTTTCTTATTTCGCGTTTGATTTCGGCCCGAAACCTTACAACACCGGTAACGGCATGCGCGATTTGTGCGACTACTTCAACGGCAAAGATGGCTTGGAGATCTTCTATTCCTGCCCAGCGGAGCAGCTCGTGAAAGACGGCGATAAGGTCGTGGGCGTCATTTGCAAAAACGGCAGCGATTACGTGCAGTTCAATGCGAAAAACGGCGTCGTTGTCGCGACGGGCGACTATACCAACGATGATGAGATGATGGCCTACTACAACCCCGATATGAATCATCTTGATCGCAAGGAGACCAATAAGACTGGCGATGGCCAGAAGATGATGGTATGGGCTGGTGGCCGCATGGAGAGCGTATGCGGCTCCAAGGTGCAGCATGACTTCGACGCGGGCCCGGGCTCTATGGCCGACATGCCGTTCTTGACTGTGAAAAATGACGGCACCCGCTTCTGCAATGAGGCACGTAGCGCCATGGCCTACAATGGCAACTTCCTTACGAGCGAAGAGGACAACGGCTATTACACGCAGGTGTTTGACTCGAATTATATGACCGACTGCGCTGACTGGCCGGGCAAGCTCTATGACCCCGAGGCTATTAAGGCGTACATGCCTGAGGAGCCGGGCGAGAAGAAGGGCGTGTACCCCGATTTGGCTGCGACTTTCAAGGCGGACACCATCGAGGAACTCGGCAAGAAACTTGGCCTCACCGACGTGGATGCGTTCGTGAAGACGGTTGCTCGCTACAATGAGCTCGTCGATGCCGGCGTTGACGAAGATATGGGCAAGCCCGCCAAGTGGCTGAAGCCTATCAAGCAGGCCCCCTTCTACGGCATCCATCGTCACATTCGCCTGTCTACCATCGTCCATGGCGTGAACGTCAATGGCGAGATGCAAGTGCTTGACAAGGACGGCAATCCTATCGAGGGCCTGTATTCTATCGGCAATTGTGCCGGCAACTTCTTCGGCAGCCCCGACTATCCCATGGATTTGCCCGGCCTTTCCCTCGGCCGTTGCCATACCCAGGGCTACGTTGTAGGCAAGATGCTCGGCTCCAAGTAATCGCTGCTTGAACAATTCGCATCGCTTTTCATGCGGCACCCCTCCCATACGGTCGCGTGCAAAAGCAATCCAGGCCCCGTTCGGCGTTGTCCGAACGGGGCTTTTCTTGTCTGGGGCGTCGGTTTAAGTTGGCTTATGGCTCAAAGGGGGATTGAAACCATAGGTAACTTTTTGCTTGCATATACCCCATGGGGGTATATAATGCCTACCGTGCAATGCGGGACGGGGGAGCAGGCTCTCTTCTTGCATTCGTGTCTTTTAAGGAATGGAGTTGCCATGGTCGAAGAGATGAAACAGTGCTGTGCGTGCCGGCATAAGGAAACCGAGCGCGCCGATGAACTGCAACGCGATTTGACCAAGCGCCTGAATCGTGCGATTGGCCAGCTCAATGGCGTGAAAGACATGATTGCCGACAATCGCTACTGCGGAGATGTGCTCGTGCAGCTCGCGGCGGCGGAATCGGCCGTGCATCGCATTGCCGAAATCGTTTTGCAAGACCACATGGAAACATGCGTGGTCGAGCAGGTGCGCGCCGGCAACGTTGAGGTGGTTGATGAGGCCATGCGACTCATCAAGAAATTCATGTAGCCGCAAAGAGCCAACTGATGAAAAACTAAGCGCGGCCTCGTGGTACAGATTGCCCTGAAGACTCCGCCTGCCCGAGAGGAGCGGCCTTGTGGCCGTGACTGAGGGTAGGCGGGTTCTGAAAGGCAAGATGTCCGCGAGGGCGTGCTGGCTGGGAGCGAATATGAAGCAGACGTTCGATATAACGGGAATGACATGCGCGGCATGCAAGGCGCGCGTCGAGAAAGCCACGGCATCGGTCAATGGCGTGGCCGAAGTCGCCGTGAACCTGTTGAAAAATAGCATGGAGGTTGCCTATACCGACGATTCGCCAGATGCGGTTGCCCAGGTGAATGCGGCCATTAGTGCCGCCGTTGACAAGGCAGGCTACGGCGCTGAGCCGCGCGCCGTGGCGGGCGAGGGCGCGCAATCCGCCGCGCAGGGCGGCGTTTCCGCGGCGAAGGCCGCGCGAGAGGCCGCGAACAAGAAGGCGGCCGAAGCCGAGGCGGCCATGCGCCGTCGCCTGATCGTCTCGTTCGTGTTCACCATTCCGCTGTTCTATCTTTCCATGGGACATATGTTCAGCTGGCCGCTTCCCGCGTGCTTTTTGGGCCACGAGAACATGATCACGTTCGCATTCACGCAGTTCTTGCTGCTCATTCCCGTTATCGCGGTGAACTTCAAGTATTTCAGCGGCGGTTTCAAAAGCCTCGTGCATGGCGCTCCCAACATGGACTCGCTCATCGCCCTTGGCGCCACGGCATCGACCGTGTACGGTATCGCAGCCATCTACCGCATTGGCATCGGAATGGGTGCGGGCGACATCGATGCGGCGCACATGGCCGTGATGGATTTGTACTTCGAATCGGCCGGCATGATTTTGACGCTCATCACGCTGGGCAAATATTTCGAAGCGCGTGCGAAGGGCAAAACGACCGACGCCATTTCTTCGCTGCTCGACCTTTCGCCCAAAGTCGCAACGCGGCGTGAGGGCACGGCCGAGGTCGAGGTACCGCTTGAGCAGGTGCGGGTTGGCGACGTGCTCGTGGTGCGTGCGGGCCAAGCCGTGCCGCTCGACGGCACGATCATCGAAGGCTCGGCCGCCGTTGACGAATCGGCGCTTACGGGCGAAAGCGTTCCCGTGGAAAAGCAGCCAGGCGATGGCGTGATTGGCGCGACCATCTCGAAAACGGGCTGGTTCGCCATGCGCGTCGACCGCGTGGGCGACGACACGGCGCTCGCGGGCATCATTCGCATGGTCGACGAAGCGACTTCGACCAAAGCTCCCATCGAGAAGCTCGCCGACAAAATCAGCGGCATTTTCGTGCCCGCGGTTATCGGTATTGCCCTTGTGACGTTTGTCGTGTGGATGTTTGCATCGGGCGATGTGTCCACCTCGCTTACCCATGCGGTTTCGGTGCTCGTGATTAGCTGTCCGTGCGCGCTCGGCCTGGCAACGCCGTGCGCCATTATGGTGGGCACGGGCCGCGGCGCGCGCGCCGGCATTTTGGCGAAAACGGCCGAGGCGCTGCAAACCGCCCATGACGTGAAAACCGTCGTGCTCGACAAAACGGGCACCATCACCAAAGGCGAGCCCGAGGTTACCGACGTTTTGTGCGCTACCGGAATAGAGGCGCATGAGTTGTTGCGCGTCGCGGTGTCGGTGGAAAAGAAATCGGAGCATCCGCTCGGTCGCGCGGTCGTTTCGTGCGCGCAGCGCCTGGGGCTTCGTATTGAAGAGGCGAGCGATTTTCGGCAAATTCCCGGCGGTGGCGTTGCGGGCGTGTGCGGCGGCACGGTATGCGTAATGGGAAACGCCCAGCTCATGCAGCAGCACGGCGTGTGTTTGGGCGAATTCGAGCATGAGGCCGAACGTCTGGCCGACGAAGGCAAAACCCCTCTGTTTTTGGCAGTGGGCGCTGGCGTGC
>CAKUEV010000215.1 GCA_934646845.1 uncultured Slackia sp. | reverse complement strand
GGCAAGGAGCTGCTCAAGGAATGTCGGAATGTCGCGGTTGGCGAGCGCGTCGGCTATGACGGGTGCCGTCTCGGCGACGATCGCGGCGGTTGCTCCAATCGCAAAGCCCCAGATAGCGCCAATAATGGCACGCTTGAGCGCCTCATTGGGGCCGGCGTCGTCGACCAAATATCGCGCGATGCCCAAGAAGAGGCCTCCGGCTGCGCAGGCGAGCGCGAGCCCTGTGATGAGCGCGTACTCTTCCGAAAAATTAAGCCCGCGAACCGTGCATATTGCGGCGGTCTCGATAAACGCCGGGAGCACGGAAATGCACAAGGCGGCAAGCGGGTTTGCGGGCAGCTTCTTCGAGGCCGCGAAAGCCGCTGCCGTGCAAATCGCTATAAGGAACGCGAGCAGGTTGAGCTCGCCGAACGCTTCCGCCTCGAAGAATTGCGCGGAAATCACCTTTGCGCAGGCGAGCCCCATCATGGTCACGACGAAGAAATTCGTCTCGCCCATCGAGCGGTCCATGAGACCCGAGAAAAGCTGGTCGAGCGTTTTTGCGACGCCCGATCGGGCCCTTGCTGCGATTTCGCGAAGCGAGAAGAAGCCGAGGTCGCCTTCGCTTTCATCTGCGATTTCTTTCGGCTCGTCGGTGCGATCGGTGGGGCGCTTCGCATTCGCCTTGGGCGATTCGCCGTCTCGAGCGCTTCCTTCGCCGCTCGCATTGCCCTTGTTGGTCGGTTTCGTGTCGTTTTCGGCGCCGTCTATGTAGAGCAGCTCCTTGAGCCAGTTTGGAGCGCCTTTCTGTCGCGTGGTTTTGTCGATTCTCACGGATTCTTCCTTTCATGCGGTGGTGTTGCGAACTTGTCGTGCGTGAGGGGCTAAACGATCCCTCCCATGTAGCTAAAATAGATCGGCGCTGTGCCGTAGGCGATTTCGCGCGCGATGTAAGGCGCGAGCTCCCAAATAAGGGCGGCGGTGGCACCAATGGCCGCTCCCCAGAAGGGGATGAAGAAAACGCGCTCGTACGCTGCGTCTTCGTGGGCGGTCGTGCTTTCGTTCATGCTCATGCTCGTGCCCACGTTCGTGTTCATGCCCGTGCCCATGCCTATGCTCGTGACTTCGCCTTCGTCCATGCTTGTGCTCTCACCCTCGTCTTCTTCCTCATCGCCAAACGGATCAATCAGAGTTCCCACAATCAGGAGGGCCGCGCTACCGAGGCAGCCAGCCAGCGCCCAGCTCGTGATGCTGTTGAACGCGTCGGCGTCCGAGCCGTTCACCGCACATGCGGTGGCGACTTCGATGAGGGCCGGCAGGCACGCGATCACGAGTGCCGTAAGCGCGTTGGCCGGATATTTTTCGGAAATCGTGCACACGCCGAGTGCGCTCAGCGTCACCACGAAGGCAAAGGCGTTGAGTTCGCTCAAAGAGCTCGAGTCGATGAACACCGCGCCAATCACGCGCGTGCAGACGAGCAGCATGAGCGTGACCGCTACGAAATCGATGCGCTTCATTGAGCGTGACATGAGCGTCTTGAACAGGCTTTCGATCGCGAGCGCGATGCAGGCTTTGATGGAGAAGGGGCTTTCGAAGAAGTCGTCCAGCTCGTCGTCGTAGTCGTCGCGGTTGTTGTCGTGTGGGGTGCAAGGGTTGTCGGCGGTGCGGCCCGTGGCACGGTCGTTGTCGTGGGACACGCTGGAGTTGTGTCGGAAGCCACCGAAGTCTTCGTCGGAAGCCTCGCTGCGAGTGCCGCACGCGCTGTCGTTGTTGCCGTTGTTGTCGCCCGCGTTGTTGCCGCTGCCGCTGTTGCCACCGCCGGCGCTGCTTGCGCCGTTGACGTTTTCCTCGTTGCCTTCCTCATGGAATTCGTCGTCGAGGTCGTAGCGATATTCGTTCCCGGGAGAGTGCATCACGAATCCTTTGTCGGTTCCGATTCCTCCGTAGTATTTCTTGCCCATGGCTCCTCCTTGTGCGTGGCTATCGGAGTGGAAGGGGGTTGAGGGGGCCGCTTCCTCGTTTGCCGCTGAGTTTGCTTGCGAAATCGTTCATGGTCGTTCCTTTCACGCAGTGGTTTTTGCCAACCACATGGAAAACGGGCGCGAAGTTTTCTGGAAAATGGGGAAGGGTTGCCGGCGTGACTGATGGTGGGTCGCTGGCGTGGCTGATGATGGCTCGTCGGCGGGCCGATGCGGGCAAGCATCATGGAGCCACTGCGATATGTGTTTCGAATTCGCCAGTCGCATCGCGGCATTCGGGCTTGTTGGTGCTCGCGAGAAGCACAAAGAACGGCTTGGGAAGTTCGTCGGTCGGACCGTTCGGGTGGCTCGCCGAGTGGATCGTTCGAGCAACTCGCCGAGTGGATCGTTCGGAAAGTTCGCTAGGCAGATTGTCTGGAAGGCTCGCCGAGTCGATCGTTTGGGTAGTTTGCCGAGCGGACATTCGAAAAGCTCGCCAAGTGGATTGTTGGGGCGAGCTACCGAGGGGCATTGCAGGCTCGCAGGGCTCATTTGGCAGAAAACGCCGCCAGGGGGCCTCGTTGCGAGGCTCGGATTCTGGGTGCTTCAGGGTAATACACGATGAATGATTCGTTGACCTGCGGTTTTTCTTTCTTGGTGCGAAAGCATCTTTCCGATATGGCCGAGCGACCTCGACATTCTCTGCTGAAGAAGGCCCCCTAGCGGCGTTTTCTGCCAAACGGGGACATTTTCTTTGCAATTGGGCCCCCTATTGGCGTTTTCCGACAGGGAAAGCGCGAAGGGCTCGGAAGCTGGGGCGCGCGAAGCGCGAAGGGCACGAAAGTCGGGGGAACGGGATGCGGAAGGGGAGGAGTGCGGGGTGTGAAAAAGAGGGAGAACCAAGGCGAGAAGGGAGGGTGCGGAAGATGGGAGCGTGGAGTGCGAAAGGCAGGGAAAGCTAGAGAAGTGTGGCGCGAAGCTCAATTCCCTCTGTATGCGGCACGGACTTTGCGTCCTTGGCAGAAAACGCCGTGCAAGGGTCATGAATGCGGGGTTTGAGGGTCCCTTTTGGCGGGATATGCCGCGCAAGGGACACTTCGTAGGAGCGCTAAGGGCCTTCGGGGCCGCTAGGAGCCTCTTTTTCTCGGGCGGGTTGGGGTGTTTGTCTTGCGTAGTTTTGTGACCTGCGGTTTTCCTTTCGATAGAAGGGCGCTTCGTTGTCTTGTTCCGAGTGGGGCGCGGTTTGCTTGTCGGCTTATCTGAGAAAGTGACCCTTGTGCGGCATATTCTGCTAGGAAGACGGTTTTCGCATGATTTGGCGACCCTTGTGCGGCGTTTTCTGGCAAGGGAAGCGCGAGGGGGTGGAACAAGGATCGTGTGGCACCGTTTTTCAAAATCCCGGCGTTGCCTTTTCTCGTGTTTGCCCTCGCACCTGCTAAACGCTACGAGCATTTAGCAGGTTTTGTTCAGCGTTTGACTTGCGGTGCAAATTACAATGGGCGGTAAGGATAAAAGGGCCTCGCGGAAAGGTGCTGCCGTGTCGAAGGATGAGTTTGCCGAATATGGGCATGATGCCAACGAACGCCATGGTGACGACGAATGCCGCGATGCCAACGAAAGCAGAATTGCCGGCGAATGCCGCGATGCCAATGAAGGGGGAATTGCCGCCGACTGTTGCGGGGCCACTGAAGGTGGGCCCGTCGATGGAGAACGCGATGGGCG